>CASEGD010000042.1 GCA_949287345.1 uncultured Phascolarctobacterium sp.
AAATGCTTGGCAACAAAAAATAACCGGTTTTACACAGAAAGGACGGAAATACTATGCTGCTGCAAAAACTTTATCTGGCAAACGCCACGGAAACGGTGGATATCCGCGTAACGGACGGCAAATTTGAAGCCATTGCGCCACAGCTTGAGCCGCTGCCCGGCGAAGAAGTTGTTGCGGACTGCGCCGGTAAAATGGTGCTGCCGCCGTTTATCGAATCCCATGTGCATCTGGATACCTGCCTGACCGCAGGCCGTCCGCACTGGAACCTTTCCGGCACGCTGTTTGAGGGCATTCAGCGCTGGGAAGAATATAAACCCTTCCTTACTAAAGACGAAGTTAAGGAGCGCGTCAACAAGGCTATCCGCTTGCAGGCGGGCAACGGCATTCAGTATGTGCGCACTCACGTGGATATTAACGACCCGAAGTTGACCGCGTTGCAGGCGATTTTGGAGCTGCGCGATGAGGTGAAGGATTACATTGATATTCAGATTGTTGCCTTCCCGCAGTACGGCATTTTAAGCTATCCGCACGGGCGTGAGCTGCTTGAAGAAGCGCTGAAAATGGGCGCCGATGCTGCCGGTGCAATTCCGCACTTTGAGTTTACGCGCGAATATTCGGTGGAATCGCTGAATATTTGCTTTGAGCTGGCGCAGAAATACGGCAAGTTGATTGACATTCACTGCGACGAGATTGACGACGAGGCTTCCCGCGGATTGGAAACTGTGGCGGCGCGCGCTTACGAAACCGGCATGGGCGATATGGTAACGGCTTCGCACACTACGGCAATGCACAGCTACAACAACGCTTATATGATTCGTTTGATGCGTTTGCTGAAACTGTCGGGCATCAACTTTGTTGCTAATCCGTGCGTTAACGTACATTTGGGCGGGCGCGTTGATACTTACCCGAAACGCCGCAGCATGACGCGCGTAAAAGAGCTTACTGCAGAAGGCTTGAATGTTTCCTTCGGTTCGGACGACATTTTTGACCCGTGGAACCCGCTGGGCAACGGCAAAATGCGCGACCAGGTATTTATGGGGCTGTATGCGGGGCATATGCTCGGTTATGAGGAAATCTGCAATTCCTATAAATTTGTTACGGAAAACGCGGCGCGTACTTTGCACCTTGGCGACGCTTACGGCATTGCCGAAGGCAAGGACGCAAACTTTGTAATTCTGGATGCCGAAAACTGGTACAATGCACTGAATTATGACGTGCCGGTACTGCGCAACTACCGCAAAGGCAAACTGATTGCTTCCACCGCGCCTGTTGATAAGAAAGTATTTTTTTAATTACAATTATATTAAAGCAAAATAAAAATAGCCAAAGGATTATGCTGTAAAGCGGCAGACAAAAACTGCGGCGGCAAAATTTAGGGTGATAACTTTCGGGAGCACGGTCGCGAAGCCCGGGCGGAATCGGAGGAGCCGCAGCATTTTTGCGCCGCTGCGACAGTATAACCTTTGGCGGTTGATGAGTAAAAAAAAGCCAAAGCATTGTTTAAACAGTGCTTTGGCTTTTTGTGTGTTATGGGTTATTTGGGGCTGTGCTGTTTTTTCCAGCATTTTATTTCATCAAGGCGGGCTTTAACGCGCGCTTCAAGTCCTTGAGTGGTGGGGTTATAGTAAGTTGTGCTGAGCAGCGAATCCGGCAGGCACTGCATGTTGGTCAGTTTGTCAGCGGTGTTATGCGCATACTGGTAGCCTTTGCCGTAGTTCAGTTCCTGCATCAGTTTTGTCGGTGCGTTGCGGATAACAAGCGGCACCGGTTCTGCCAGCATTTTGGCAGCGTCGCGCTTGGCGTGCTCATACGCCATGTACAGCGCGTTGGATTTTGGTGCGACAGACATATACACAACGGCCTGCGTTAAATGTACGCTGCATTCCGGCATGCCTATAAAGTGGCACGCCTGATAAGCGGCAACGGCAATTTCCAGCGCTTTGGGGTCGGCAAGCCCGATATCTTCGCTGGCAAAACGTGTTACGCGCCGCGCGATGTACAGCGGGTCTTCGCCAGCTTCCAGCATGCGCGCCAGCCAGTAAACGGCGGCGTCCGGGTCGCTGTTGCGCATGGATTTGTGCAGCGCGGAAATTAAATTGTAATGTTCTTCGCCGGTTTTATCATACAGCAGCGATTTTTTGGATGTGCATTGCTCCAGCGTTTCGCGTGTTACCGTCGTTGCGCCGCTGTTATCAACATCGCCGTTCAAAACAGCCATTTCCAGAGTGGAAAGCGCCGTCCTCGCGTCGCCGTTGGCAAACACGGCAATCATTTCCAAAAGTTCGTCATCAATGTTTATCTGCTGGCTGCCGAAGCCTTTTTCATCGGTGAGCGCACGTTTTAAAAGCTGTACCAGTTCGTCCGTTTTCAGTTCCTGCAAAACAAAAACCTTGCAGCGGGAAAGTAGTGCGCTGTTAACTTCAAACGAAGGGTTTTCCGTCGTTGCGCCGATTAAAATAATGCTGCCCTTTTCGACAAACGGCAAAAAGGCGTCCTGCTGCGCTTTGTTAAAGCGGTGTATTTCGTCCACAAAAACGATGGTCTTTTCACCGCACTGGCGGTTTCCCTCTGCCTTTTGCATTACGGCGCGTATCTCTTTAATGCCGCTGGTTACGGCAGAAAAATCTATAAAAGCGGCTTTTGTTGTGTTGGCTATTATCCGCGCCAGCGTGGTTTTGCCGACGCCGGGAGGACCCCAGAAAATCATGGAGGAAATCTGGTCGCTTTCAATTAAGCGGCGCAGCACTTTGCCCCTGCCCAAAAGGTGCGTCTGACCTACGTATTCGTCAAGCGTTTGCGGGCGCAGGCGTGCGGCCAGCGGCTGGGATAAATTGTTTTCAAACAGCGTTAAGGTTTCCATAATTTCGCCTCCCACCGCCATTATAATTCGGCAGGCGGATTAGTGCAAGACGGTTTTACATAATTGTTGCAATTGCGCGGCGTTTTTATTTGCGAAGGTAGCAAAAAAAGTTATATAATTATAATAACTACATTATATTGATTGGAGAACGGACATGGATTGGCACAACCGCAACATGAAAATTTTAATCGGCATTTGCATTGCCGTTGTTTTAATAGTTTGCTACCGCATTTTTGATAATATCCAGACGGAGCGCGAACGCGCGGAACGCATGAGCCGCGTGCAGGCGGTGGCTGTTGTTACGGCGCGGCCGGAACGCCGGACGATTGTGCCGGATTTGGAGTTCAGCGGCAGCCTTGACCCTGAATGGCAGGCTGATGTTGCCGCCAAGGTTGACGGGCGTGTGGAGCGCGTGTATGTTAACGAAGGCGACCGCGTAACCAAAGGGCAGGTGCTGGCGGAGCTGGAACAGCGCGACACCGACGCAAGCTTACTTGAGGCACGCGGCAATTACATGGACGCGCAGACCAGTTTGCGCAAGGCTGAGCGTGACCTTGAGCGTTACAGCAAGCTGTACGAGCAGGGCGCGGTTTCGCAGCAGGTTGCCGATGATTACGCTTTTGCGCGCGATAATGCGGCGGCAAAACTGGAGGCGGCGCGCGGCACTTTGCAGGCAATGGAATCGCAGTCAGCAGGCACGGTTATTGTGGCACCGGCGGACGGTATCGTTGCCAAACGCTATCATCAGGAAGGCTATTACGCAACGGCAGGTACGCCGCTGTTCGCTGTGGCGGATATCAGCGTGCTGAAAACCGTTATCAATATTCCGGAAGGCAATATCAGCGGCGTGGCAGTGGGTAACGAAGCGGAAATTGATTTGCCTGCTTTTGCCGGGCATAAAATTATCGGCAAAATAACGCGCATCGCCCCGGTGGCGGATTTACCGGCGCACACCTTTGCGGCGGAAGTAAGCGTGGACAACACGGAAGGGCTTTTGGCGGGAGTTTTTGCAACGGTGCGCTTAACGGCACAGCCGAAGGAAAACGTGCTGACGATACCTGTACACGCTATTGTAATGCGCGACGACCAGAAAACCGTTTACGTTGTTAACGAAGATAATACCGTGCGCCGCCAGGTGCTGGACATTGGCTATTTTGACGATAAGATTGCCGAAGTTTTAAGCGGCTTAAGCGGCGGCGAAGTAATTGTAACCGAAGGGCACAATAAGCTGCGCGAGGGCAGCAAGATAGTTACGGACAAGGCAGGTAATTGATTATGATAGGTACTTTTATCCGCCGGCCGGTTTTTACCACCATGCTTGTTTTGCTGCTGGTGGTATTCGGCATCCGCTGCTACCCGGAAATCGGCGTTGACCTGAACCCTGACGTTGACATGCCTATCGTCAGCGTGCGCGTAACCTACGACGGCGCGTCGCCGGAGGAAATGGAAACGCTTATTACAAAACCGATAGAAAACCGCGTCAGCCAGGTTGCGGGCTATAAAACGATATCCAGCACGGTACTGGAAGGCTACAGCGAAACGGTACTGGAGTTTAACATGGGCATTGACCCGCAGGATATGGCGAGCGAAGTGCGCGAGAAGGTTGCCAGTGTGCGCAACCGCCTGCCGGACGATATCGACGAGCCTGTTGTACAGACGGTTGATTTAACTTCGCAGTCCATTGTTGCCTATACCTTTTCGTCCGATTCGCGCAGCCGCGGTGAAATCCGCCGTTTGATTGAGGACAGCATCCTTGACGAGATGCAGATGGTTGAAGGCGTTGCCGAAGTAACGGCAGTCGGCGCCAGCCAGCGCGTTATCCGCCTTGTGGCGAAACCCGACAAGCTGATGGAATACGGCATTTCGTTTCAGGATTTGCTGGAAAAGGTAGACGATGAGAACTACAACACGCCGGGCGGCAAGGCTAAGAACCACGATATGGAAATTACCGTGCGCACGATTGGCAAGTATAACAGCATCGATGACGTGAAGAAGGTTGTTATTGCCAATCATGACGGCAGGGCTGTGTACATCAGCGACGTGGCGGACGTTATTGACGGCTGGGAGGACGAAGATACCTTTGCCAGCGCTAACGGCGTGCCCTGCGTTATGACCTTTGTGCGCAAGCAGAGCAAAACCAACACGGTTGACGTTACCGACCGCGTTAACGCCAAAATGGAAGAACTGAAGCAGCGCGTTATCCCGCCGGACATTAAGGTTGATATCGTGCGCGACCAGTCCACCTACGTGCGCGAAAATATCGCCGACGTGTGGAACACGATTTTCTTCGGCGGTGCGCTGGCGCTGTTTATTACTTATATGTTCCTTGGCAACTTCCGCGCTACGGTTATCGGCGGCCTGTGCATACCGACTTCCATTATAGCCACCTTCTTTATGATGAAGGCACTGGATTTTACGCTGAATAATATGTCGCTGATGGCATTGAGTTTGGCGGTAGGCATTTTGATAGACGACGCGATTGTAGTTATCGAAAATATTTTCCGCCACATCGAAATGGGCAAAACGCCGTTTGTGGCGGCTAAAGAAGCGACGGAAGAAATTTCCCTGGCAATACTTGCAACTTCGCTGTCCTTAATGGCGGTGTTTGTGCCGGTCGGCAGCATGGGCGAAATTATCGGCCAGTATTTTAAACAGTTCGGCTTGACGGTTGCCTTTGCCATTGCGTTTTCCACGCTGGTAGCGTTTTCGCTGACGCCGATGGTTTCCGCCTACTGGATTAAGGAAGAAAAGCCGGGCGAAAGCCACCGCAACAAATATGTGCAGCTTGCGCTGGATAAATTTGAAAACGGCTTCCAGATTTTCCGCGGGCTGTATAACGGCATTATGGAAGCGGCGCTGAACAACCCGAAAAAGATTATCGCAGCGGGCTTTGTTTCGCTGGCGTTAAACCTTGTGCTGCTGCCGTTTGTCGGTACGGAATACCAGCCGACGTATGACAGCGGCGAATTCAGCGTTAAATTTAAAGCGCCGATCGGTACCAGCATGGAAAAGACCGTACAGCTGGCAACGCCTTTGCAGCAGGCGATTACCGACATGCCGGAGGTAAAAATAGCGGCGCTCAATATCGGCAACGGGCGTAACCCTGTTAACCAGGGCTCGATTGATATCCGTTTGATACCGAGCAATGAACGCGAGCGCACCATGCAGCAGATTATGGACGATTTGCGTGCCGATGTGCGCAATGTTGAAGGCCTGAGCGTTACCGTCGTTTCCAATCAGGGGCGCGGGCGCGGCGACAGCCGACCGGTGCAGATTGGCCTGCGCGGCAGCGATATTAAGCAGCTGAAAGAATATGCTTTGGAACTGGCTGATTTGGTACGTAAGGTGCCGGGCGCAACTGACGTAGATATCTCCGACAGCGACGAGCAACCGGAAATTTTGATTAAACTTGACCAGGCGCGCGCCAGCCTGTTGGGGCTTGATTCCTATTCCGTCGGCGAAGTTGTGGAAATGGCGTTCATGGGTAAAAGCACCGGCAACAGCTTCACCATCGGCGATAACGACTACGATATTATTTTGCAGCTGCCGCAAAGCAAACGCACCGATATCAACGATGTTAAAAACCTGCGCGTATCGTCGCCGGACGGCAAATTCATCCGCCTTGGCGATATTGCCGATATTACTTTGGGCAGCGGCCCGACCCGTATTGAACGCGAGGACAAGCAGCGCCAGATTGTGGTGTATGCCAATACGGTAGGCACTTCGCCGGGCGAGCTGATTACCAAAATACAGAACGAACTGATACCAAGCATGAACCTGCCGCAGGGCTACAATTACAAGCTGATTGGCGAGGCGGACACGATGGCGCGCTCGTTTAATGAAATTGTAAAGGCGATTGTGCTGGCGGTTGTGGTTGTGTACATGGTGCTGGCGGCGCAGTTTGAAAGCTTCAGCCAGCCGGTTATCATTATGGCGTCCTTGCCGTTTGCCATTGTGGGCGCGGTGCTGGGCCTTTTAATGGCGGGGCAGACGGCCAACATGATGAGTATGATTGGCTTTACCATGCTGCTTGGTCTGGTAACAAAAAATGCAATTTTGTTAATTGACTATGCCAACCAGCAGCGCGAAAAGGGCATGGATATCCGCAGCGCGACTTTGGAAGCCTGCTCGCTGCGTTTGCGTCCGATACTTATGACAACGCTGTCTACCATTTTAGGCATGCTGCCGATTGCGATGGGCATCGGCGAAGGCGCGGAGCTGCGCCAGTCGATGGGCGTTGTTCTGGTCGGCGGTTTGGTAACTTCCACGCTGCTGACGCTTTTGGTTGTGCCGGTTGTGTACATGCAGTTTGAACAGTGGAAAGCAAAGCACTATAAACCCGCCGGAGAGGCGCAGGCATAATTTAAAATTTAAGTTTTTAACGGCTCTGCCATGTGCAGGGCCTTTTTGTTTATTTATTTACAAAACCGCTTGTGCCGCCGCGCCAAAATCCTGTATAATAAATGTAAAATACAAGTAAAAACCATGTTAAACAGCAAAGCGGGGGAGGACTTATGGTTTACTTTTTCGGATTTTTGGGAGGTTTGGCGTTATTTTTATACGGCATGCAGCTGATGGGCGAAGGCTTGCAGCGTGCGGCCGGTGAAAAATTGCAGAAGATACTGGAAAAACTGACCGGCGTGCTGGTTGTTGCCGTGGCGCTGGGCGCTGTGGTAACGGGAATTTTGCAGTCCAGCAGCGCGACGACGGTTATGACGGTCGGCTTTGTAAATGCCGGGCTGATGAATTTAAAACAGGCCTTTGGCGTTGTTATGGGCGCAAACATCGGCACAACGATGACAGCGCAGCTGATTGCTTTTAAGCTGACGGATTACATTACGCTGTTTTTAGCTATCGGCTTTGCGGTGCAGCTTCTGGCCAAACGCCGCCGCGGCAAATACCTTGGCCAGGTAATTTTAGGCTTCGGCATTTTAATGCTGGGCATGGAAATGATGAGCAGTTCTGTAATGCCTCTGCGCGAATATCAGGGCTTTATTGATTTTATCCACCGCTTTTCGGATAATCCGCTTTTGGGCGTGCTTGTAGGTTTGGTAATGACGATGGTCATTCAGTCCAGCAGTGCGACTGCCATTGCCAACCAGGGTTTGATTCCGCTGGAAGGCGCTATCCCCGTGCTGTTGGGCGATAACATCGGCACCTGCATTACGGCGGTGCTGGCTTCCCTGCGTGCCAACATTACCGCCAAACGTGTGGCGCTGGCGCATGTAATGTTTAACTTTATCGGCAGCATTATTTTCATCACCTTTATGGGCCTGTTTATTAAGCTGGTGCTGGCCATTTCCCCGGCAGATGACATTGCCCGCCAGATTGCCAACGCGCATACGGCGTTTAATGTAGTCAACACCCTGCTGTTTATGCCGTTTACCGGTTTGTATATTAAATTTATCGAAAAACTTTTGCCGGGCAAGAGCGAAATTATCTCCCGCAAGCCGGCGTTTTTGGATGAAAAAATGCTGGCAACGCCTTCCATTGCCATCGGCCTTGCCGTTAAGGAAATTGTGCGCATGGGCAACATGGCGCGCCATAATGTGGAAGTCGGCCTTGCGGCACTGGAAGACAAAGACCCCGAAAAAATCAAATACGTGCTGGAGCATGAGCCTGTTATCGACGCATTGGAGGAGGACATTACCCGTTACCTGACCAGGATGAGCGAGAAGGAAATGAGCGGTGCGCTTTCCGCAGAGCATACGCGCCTTTTGCACGCCTGCACGGATATTGAACGTATCGGCGACCACGGCGAAGCGCTGGCTAAAGACGCACGCCGCATTTTTGAGGACGATATAAAATTCAGCGACGAGGCGAAAGAAGAACTGCGCAGCCTTGGCAAGCTGGTGCTGGAAGCCAGCGGCAAAGCAATGGAAGCACTGGCAGCTAACGATAAGGCATTGGCGCAGGAGGCGTGGGATGTCTGCCGTCAGGTTAAAAAGATGCAGAAGGAAATCCGCAAAAACCACATTGTGCGCCTGAACGAAAAACGCTGCGACCCTGTGGCAGGCTTTTTGATGATGGAAATTTTAATCAACATGAAGCGCGTTTCGGACCATTCCAAAAACATCAGCCAGATTGTGCTGGGAATTTTCTAAAATAATTTATAAAAAAGTGTTGACAAAGCAATGTTGTTACGCTATAATTAATTTCGTTGTTGAGAAACGCGGAAATAGCTCAGTGGTAGAGCACCTCCTTGCCAAGGAGGGGGTCGCGAGTTCGAATCTCGTTTTCCGCTCCACGAATTTTCAGCCCGGCAGTTTACTGCCGGGTTTTTTAAATTTATTACGCAAAAAGCACGGTATTATTGTAGGAAAAGCAGTAAAATTCTTGTCAACTACCTTTTGTTGTGATATTATATTATGAGCAATGTGTGTAAACAGCTGCATTTTTAACAATTAAAACCGATGCAAACAAAACGCTGTAAGAACCAGCACATAAATTAAGGGAGGATTTATTAATGAACGTAACAGTAGAAAGAGTCGGCAACGACGCAACTCTTAAAATCACTTTGCCCGCAGAGGAAGTAAACAAAGGCTATAAAAAAGCCGTTGCAAAAATCGCAGGCCAGGTAAACATCCCCGGCTTCCGTAAAGGCAAAGCCCCCCGCAACGTTATCGAAATGCACTACGGCAAAGAAGCCGTAAAACAGGAAGCTTTTGAACTGGTTGCCAACCAGTGCTACACCGAAGCTCTGGAACAGGAAAAACTCATCCCGGTTTCCGACCCGAAAGTAGAAGAATCCGTATTTGAAGAAAACAAAGATATGGAACTTACCATTAAAGTAACCCTGAAACCGGAAGTTAAACTGGGCGACTACAAAGAACTGCATGTTGAAAAAGAAGCAGTTGAAGTTACCGACGAAGCTGTTGAAGAACAGGTACAGGGCCTGCGCAACCGCCATGCAAAAATGGTAGAAGCTGAAGAAGGCGCTGTAATCGAAAAAGGCGACTTTGCAATTATCGACTTTGCAGGTACCGTTGACGGCGAACCGTTCAGCGGCGGCGAAGGTAAAGGCTATCCGCTGGAAGTTGGTTCCAACTCCTTCATCCCGGGCTTTGAAGACCAGCTCGTTGGCCTCAAAAAAGGCGATTCCACCGATGTGGACGTTACCTTCCCGGAAGAATACTTTGTTAAAGAACTGGCCGGCAAACAGGCTATCTTCAAAGTAAACGTACAGGACGTTAAACGTAAAGAACTGCCCGAACTGACCGATGAATACGTAGCAGCAAACAGCGATTGCAAAACCGTTGAAGAACTGCGCGCAAGCTATAAAGAACGCATGCAGAAAGCAGCAGAAAACAATGCCAAAATCGCTTACGAAAAAGCATTGATTGACCTTGCTGTTGCCAATGCGGAATTTGAAGTTCCGGAAATCATGATTGAAGACCGCATTACCCAGATGATTGACGAAATGCGCATGAGCCTGGAAACCCGCAAACTGAGCCTTGAACAGTACATGCAGTACAGCGGCATCGACATGAAACAGCTCCGTGAACGCCAGCATGACGCTGCTGTTGAAAACGTTAAAACCGACCTCGTTCTGGACGCTGTTGCTAAAGCTGAAAACATTCAGGTTTCCATGGAAGACGTTGACAGCGAACTTTCCGCTATCGCTTCCCAGCACGGCGCAACTCTGGAAGACGTTAAGAAAATCATTAAAGCAAACGGCACCATGGGCCTCCTGCTCGCAAACATTCTGCGCCGCAAAGCTGCCCATGTAATTATTGACAGCGCAAAATAATTTAAGCACACAGTAAACCACAGAAAAGGGGTGTGACAATAATGAATTATGTGCCAATAGTTGTAGAACAATCCAACCGCGGCGAACGCTCTTACGATATATATTCCCGCCTTTTAAAGGACAGGATAGTTTTTGTTACTGGCGAAATAGATGATACTATGGCCAATCTCGTTATCGCCCAGCTGCTCTTTTTAGAGTCGGAAGACCCCGATAAGGATATCCATCTCTATATCAACAGCCCGGGCGGCAGCGTAAGCGCCGGCCTGGCGATTTATGACACAATGCAGTACATAAAGCCTGATGTTTCCACAATCTGCATGGGCATGGCCGCCAGCATGGCATCCGTGCTTCTGGCTGCAGGCACTCCGGGCAAGCGTTTTGCCCTGCCGTATTCCAGAGTGATGATTCATCAGCCGTTGGGCGGCGTACAGGGGCAGGCTTCCGAGATTGAAATTACCGCGCGTGAAATTTTGCGCGTGCGCGACGAGATGAACGGCATTTTAGCCAGCCATACCGGCCAGACCAAGGAAAAGATTGCGCAGGACACTGACCGTGATAACTACATGACCAGCCAGCAGGCCAAAGAATACGGCCTGATTGACGAAGTTGTAACGCGTAAGCAGCCTGCAAATGAAAAATAAAGGCTTTAAGGAGATATTTGAAATGAAATTCGGTGGGGACAATCACCACGATGCACCGGTTTGCTCTTTTTGCGGCAAGCGCGAGGCGCAGGTCAGCAAAATGTTCAGCAAGGTACTGGGCGAAGGTGATTTGTTTATTTGCGATGAGTGCATAAAACTCTGCAATGAAATGCTTGAAGAAGAAATGCGGGCACGAGCAGTGCAGCACGCAGATATTGCCGAGCTGCCCAAACC
>CASEGD010000043.1 GCA_949287345.1 uncultured Phascolarctobacterium sp.
ATTACCGTACTGCGCAGCGGCGTGGTCAGCGGGCACATGACGAAAGAAGAAATCAACCGCGCGTCGCTGATTAAAATGATGGTGGGGCGCGAGCTGAACACCAACTATGACCGCAAAGAGTCTCATTCGGGCGACGTTGTGTTGAAGCTGGAAAAAATATCCGCCCTGGGCGATATGCATACACTGGCTTTGGATAACGTCAGCTTTGAAATCCGCGCGGGCGAAATTTACGGCATTGCGGGCGTCAGCGGCAACGGTCAGCGCGAGCTGGCAGAGGTTATTGCCGGTATGCGCCTGGCGATGGGCGGCAAAATGTACTTTTGCGGCGATGATTTTACCAACAAAACGCCGCGCGAAAAAATTGAAGCGGGCATCAGCTATGTGCCGGAGGACCGCCTTGGCACGGGCCTTGCCCCCAATTTAAGCAGCGTGGACAATATAATTTTAAAGGAATACAACGGACGCTTTGCCGAAGGCTGGCGCATTAAATGGGAGGCAGCGGTCAGCGCCGCCAAGCATACCGTTGAGGAGTTTGACATCAAGCAGGGCAGCATTTACCAGCCCGTTAAAATGATGAGCGGCGGCAACATCCAGAAGCTGTTGCTGGGGCGTGAAATTGCCGCCAAACCCAAGCTGATGGTTGTTCTTTACCCCGTGCGCGGGCTGGATATCGGCGCGATTGAAGCCGTGCACAAGCTGCTTTTAAAATTAAAGGAACAGAACACGGCGATACTTCTGGTATCCGAGGAACTGGAAGAAATTGCCGCTTTGGCGGACCGCGTGGGCGTAATGTTTGCCGGTAAGCTGATGGGCGAATTTGCCGTGCAGGATATGGACATTGAAAAAATCGGCGCGCTGATGGCCGGCGTGACGGAAGACGGAGGTGAGGGCAAATGAAGGTAGTGCTTGAAAAACGCCTTGGCGAAAGCGTTAAAGCACAGATTGGCCTGCCTGTGGCGTCGGCGCTGATGGCGCTGGTGTTCTGTGGCGTGTTTTTTGCCCTTACCGGTAAAGATCCGCTGATGGTTTACGACAGCATGTTCAGCGGTGCGCTGGGCAACGATTACGGTTTGTCCGAAACCATCGTCAAAATGATTCCGCTGGCTCTGTGCGCTTTGGGCATAGCCGTTGCCTTCCGTATGCAAATCTGGAACATCGGCGCGGAAGGGCAGTTTTACATGGGTGCGTGCGCCGCAACGTGGGTGCCGCTTAACTTTCCGGATTTACCGGCGGTTATCATGCTGCCCGCGATGTTTTTACTGGGCGCGCTGGCAGGCGGCCTGTGGGGATTACTTGCCAGCTGGTTTAAAACGCGCTGGCTGGTAAACGAACTTATCAGCACTTTGATGATGAACTATATCGCCATCCTGTGGGTGGATTATTTGGTGTACGGCGACTGGCGCGACCCGAACGGGCTGAACTTTCCGCTGACGGCGGCTTTTCCCGATGCGGCGATGCTGCCGAGCTTCGGCGATTTGCGCGTGCACGCCGGTATTTTTGTAGTACTTATCGCAGCGGCCGTGTTTACGGTGCTGTTTAAAAGCTCTAAATGGGGCTACGAAACCAAAGTCATCGGCTCTAACCCGGTGGCGGCGCGCTATGCGGGTATGAACATTCCGCGCAATGTGCTTTTGGCAATGTTTATCAGCGGCGCGGTCTGTGGCCTGGCAGGCATGGTTGAAGTAAGCGGCATCGTCGGCAAGTTGCAGCACGGCATCAGCCCGGGCTACGGCTACACGGCCATTATCATCGCGTGGCTGGCGCGCTTAAACCCGCCCGCGATTATTCTGGTATCGTTTTTGTTTGCCGTTATTCACGTCGGCGGCTTCATGCTGCAAACCATGGGCATCTCCGCAGCGGCGGCAACCATGCTGCAAGGCGCGGTGCTGTTCTTCGTCGTCGGTACGGAAATTTTTACGGGCTACAAGCTGCGTATTGTGAAAGGTGGTGCGGACAATGAGTGAAGATTTTATCGTTTCCCTGCTCGCGGCCGCTATCACCATGGGTACGCCGCTGTTATACGCCGCGCTGGGCGAAGTTATCTGCGAACGCAGCGGCATTATCAACCTTGGCGTTGAAGGCATGATGCTTATCGGCGCGTGCGTGGGCTTTATTGCGGGCAACAGCTTCGGCAGTCCGTGGGCAGGCGTTGCAGCGGCAGTTGTTGCAGGGGCCTTGCTTGCGCTGATTCACGCCTTTTTAACGGTAACGCTGCGTGCCAATCAGGTTGTCAGCGGCCTTGCTGTAACATTGTTCGGCACGGGGCTTAGCGGCTATCTCGGTCAGGATTACGTCGGCCAGCCAGCCGGTGCGGTGTTCGGCAAAATTGCCCTGCCGGTTTTAAGCGATATTCCAGTTATCGGCAGCATCCTGTTTAAACAGGACGCTTTGGTTTACATAAGTTACTTTTTGGTGCCGCTGGCGGCGTGGTATTTTTACAAAACCCGCAGCGGGCTGTTCCTGCGTGCAATGGGCGAAAACCCTGCCGCCGTTGACGCAGCGGGCATTAACGTGTTCCGCCTGCGCTATCTGTACATCATCGTTGGCGGCGCGCTGGCAGGCGTTGCCGGTGCATACCTTTCGCTGGCGTATGCTCCCAGTTGGCTGGAGAACATGACGGCAGGGCGCGGCTGGATTGCCGTTGCGCTTGTCATCTTCGCCCTGTGGGACCCGTGGCGTGCCATGGCAGGCTCGTACCTGTTCGGCGGCATCGACGCGCTGGGCTTTAACTTGCAGGTGCTGGGGCTGCCGGTGTCGGGCTTCATTCTTAACATGCTGCCCTACATCTTTACGGTGCTGGTTCTGGTGCTGGTGTTAAAACGCCGCGGCGGGCGCAGCGCAGCGCCTCAGGCTTTGGGCCTGCCTTATGACCGTGAGGAACGCTGACGTAAAAATATCTGCCAAGGCAGGATTTTTATAAAAAAAGTAGAACTTTTTAGAACATAGAAGATATGGAAAGCCATATCGGGAGGTGTTTAGTATGTTTAAAAAAATTCTGGTGCCGGTCGACGGTTCTGAAACCTCGTGGCGCGCACTTAATAACGCTTTGGAAATTGGCAGAAAGTTTGAAAGTGAAGTTGTTGTAGTAAACGTAATCCAGCCGTATAACAACGCAGCCCTTCTGGCAGTGCCGCTGGACCACAGCACTATCAGCCGCGGCAACAGCGAACTGGAACGCATCGGCGACAAGGTGCTGGCTTATGCTAAAGACATCGTTGGCGATTACCCGTACGAAGTAAGCTACGATATGGAAGTCGGCCATCCTTCGGAACGCATTATTGCGCTGGCTAAAAAAGTGCAGGCCGACGCTATCGTTATCGGCTCGCGCGGTTTGTCCGGCATTGCGGAATTTTTCCTCGGCAGCGTCAGCAGCAAGGTTTCCCAGTATGCAACGGTGCCGGTACTGATTGTAAAATAACGTGATACTATGCTGAAAAAATTATTGGTTGCTATCGATGGTACGGAATATTCGTGGCGCGCGCTGGAATATGCCATGGCGCTTGCCAAAATGAACGATGCCGAAATGGTGGTGCTTACCGTAGCGAAGGAAGGGCTTACGCATACGCCGCAGCTTCCGCTGGAAAGCGAACTGGCGGGTAACGTAAACGAACCTGCCATGCAGGTGGGCAACGACGTTTTGGGCGCGGCCAAGCATTTAATCGACCAGCAGCACATACCGTGCTCCTACACGCTGGTTATCGGCAGCCGCCCTGCGCCGGAAATTATCAAGTGCTGCATTAAGGAGCGCTGCGACACCATTGTACTCGGTACACGCGGCTTCGGCGCGATTGAAGGCCTGTTTAAAAACAGTGTCAGCCAGGCCGTTATTGAAAACGCCTCCGTGCCTGTAATTGTAATTAAATAAAAAAATAAAAAATCAGCACTTGTGCTTATGCACGGGTGCTGATTTTGTTTATGCGTATAATCCCTCAATACGACCTGTCGCCCATTACGGGGTGTTTGCCGGGGGCAAGGTGCAGGCGTTTTGCAAGTTCGACTGCTTCTTCCAGCGGCAGGTCGCCGCAGCGTTCGCCGTGTCGTTCAAACACGCAGTGCGGGTTGTCGCTGCCAACTTCGCCACCGGGCAGGTAGATGTATTCTTCGTTATCGTTGTCGGCAAGGATGATGCCTGCCAAAAGTTCTTCTGCTAAAATTTTGCTCATTACTGCTCCTTAAAACATACGGCGCTTCCAGAACAGGTAGCCGATAAAGCCTGCCAGTACCAGCGAGCCGCCGCCGATAATTAAAAAGCCGTAGGGGCTGTCGGTAAGCGGTACGGGCACGTTCATGCCCCACAAGCCGCCGATGGTGGTCGGTATGGCCAGTATAATCGTTACGGACGCCAGAAACTTCATTACTAAGTTCAGGTTATTGCTGATGATGGATGCGAACACTTCCATCATGCTGTTTAAAATGTGGCTGTACATTTCAACCATTTCGATAGCCTGTTTGTATTCGATGATAACATCTTCCAGCAGGTCCTCGTCTTCCTCGTACAGCTTGATGAGGTGCGCGCTTTGCGTGGTGCTGCGCAGACGCAGCAGTTTTTCCGTCACAATGTAGTTGCTGCGCAGGGACGTGGTAAAGTATGTCAAAGATTTCTGCAAATCCAGCATGTTGAACAGCTCGCTGTTTTCCATGGATTTGCGCAGGTGCTGTTCCAGTTCGTCCGTGCGTTTGATGATGATACGGATGTATTTCAGGTACAGCGTTGCGGATTTATAAAGTATCTGGAACAAAAAACGCGTCTTTTTAAAGGTGCTGAACAGTTTATAATTGTAGGACGAAAAATCAGCAATGACGGCGTTGGGTTCCAAACAAACGGTAACAATATAATCCGCCGATAAAATAATGCCCAGAGGCAGCGTGTCGTAATCCTTGTTGCTGCGCAGCACAGGGATGTCGATAAGGGTCAGTATCTGGTCGTCCTCGGTTTCGATACGGGATTTTTCCTCATCGTCAAGCGCGGCGCTTAAAAAGTCCATCTGGATGCCGGTGGCATCGGCTATTTCGTGCAATTCTTCGGGCGAGGGACTGACGATATCAATCCAGCAGCCTTTTTCAAGGCCGTCCAGTTCCAGTTCGTCGATGCCGTTGTTAGTGCTTTTCATAATTTTGTACATTGGCAGTCCCTCCCTTCTGTTTGCTTAAACACTTTGTAACTTATACTTTATTCGCCGCAAAAACATAAAATCCTTTTAAAAGGCGCATTTAGTTAAATTTTTTACAAAATTTTAATCCGCTTGGGCGGATGTTTTACTTTTCTTTAATAAAAAAAGTTGGTATAATATAAATAATTTTAGAGCAGGAGGGTAGTTTGGCAGGAAGGCCGGAAGAATTTGTGTAGAAAGGTAGTGCAGAAGGATGAACATTCAGTTGATTATTGTTGTTTTGTATATTGCGATGCTGTTCGCAATAAGTTTTTATGTTAAAAGCAGGGCGGATAAAGGCTCTGCCGAGTATTTGTTTGCGGGGCGCAAGCTGGGCCCGGTGCTGATTGCCGTTAACATTACGGGGCTTGCGGTCGGCGCGGCTTCAACCGTCGGCGTTGCGGAAAACGCTTACAAGGTTGGTATGGCGGCCGGTTGGTACAACGCGGCTTGGAGCGCGGGCGCGATTATTATGGGCCTTGTCGCTGCGGGCAAGCTGCGTGCGATGAAGGTTTCCACCATCCCGGAATTTTTTGAAAAGTATTACGACACCAAAGGCCGCGTTATCAGCGCGGTGGGGCTTGTAATCATCATGTCCGTTATTACGGCTTTGCAGTATCTCGCCGGCGGCGCGATTTTAGCGTCGCTTTTGCCGGAGTATTTTGATTTTCACGGCGGCATGATTGTCAGCGCCGTGGTATTTATCGGCATTACGCTGATTGGCGGCTTGTGGTCGAGCGGGCTCAGCAACATTGTCAGCGTGGTTTTGATTTACGTCGGCATTTTGTACAGCTGCGTGGCGGCTGTTGACCACACCGGCGGCATTGAAGCGATTAAAGCGCAGCTGCCTGTGGGCTTAGACTGGTTTGACCCGTTTGCCGGTATACCGCTGGCGGTTATTATCGGCTGGTTTATTGTTATGATTACGCAGGCCATTACGGCGCAGGGCCCTGTGCAGATTGCCTGCGGCGCGCGTGACGCCAAAACTGCGCGCAATGGTTTTATCCTGGGCGGCCTCTTAATTTTCCCGGTAGGCTTTTTGTGCGCGCTTTTGGGCATTATCGGCAAGGTGCAGTTCCCGGATATCAGCGCGACGCTGGCGCTGCCGAAGGTTGTTATGGCGCTGGACCCGATTGCCAGCGGCACTACGCTGGCGGCGCTGTGGGCGGCGGACGTATCGACTGCCTGCACGATTTTATTGGGCGCGGGCACGCTGTTCAGCCAGGATATTTACAAACGCTTTATCAATCCGTCCGTTTCGGACGACCATTTTGTTAAAATTAACCGCCTGACGATTTTGGCGGTGGGCATTATTACGCTGTGGTTTGCGTTTAACGCAGCCGGTATTTTAAAAACCATGGTGGCAGGGCTTTCGATGACGACGGCGCTGACCTGCGTATTTTTGTTTACGGTGTTTGCGCCGGGCTTGTGCCGCCGCAGCAGCGCGTTCTGGACTACGCTTGTTGGGCTGTTGGGACTTGTAGTATGGGAATTTGTACCGGCGCTGCACGTTTTGCAGCATGTAATTTATTTTGAATGGCTGCTGTGCATTGCAGTGTTCCTGTTGGTGGCAGTTTTTGACAAAACGCCTATCAAGCAGCCGGAAATGGCAGAGGAGGACTGATTATGGCAGAGCAGAAGCTGACGAGTATTGAAATCGGCCGCGCGGCGCTGCGCATTGCCGTTACGGAAAACCGCACCGAGGAGCAGTGCGTAAAAGAGCAGCTGGCGGCAAATGGCATCCGCAGTACGGCGGTGGATTTTGGCGGCGAGTTTATGCCGAGCATTGTTAAAATTGTGGAGCGTGCCGTGGTGGCGGCGCAGCGTCAGGGCATTGTTACGGAAACGCATGTCGGCGCGGGCGCGGTTGCCGGTGCTGCCCATGCGGCGCTGGAACAGCTTGTTGCCAAGGCGGCGGGCTTTAACGTGGGCGGCAAAATTGGTATTGCCCGCAGCGGCGAGCATTTGTGCGTTGCCATTTACATGGCGGTGGGCGTGCTGAACCTTGACGAGCTGTGCGTGGCTTTGGGGCACCGCTCGCTGGCAAGTGAGGAATAAAGGAGCATTATGAATATTATTGATATTATCGGGCCGGTGATGATTGGCCCGTCCAGTTCGCATACGGCCGGTGCTGTAAGGCTGGGGCTGCTTGCGGCCAGCATTTTGGGCGCGCCGCCCGTAAAGGCGCAGATTGATTTGCACGGCAGCTTTGCGCAAACTTACCGCGGCCACGGCACGGACGTTGCTTTGCTTGCCGGGCTGATGGGCTGGCTGCCGGACGACGCACGCATCCCGCAGGCGCGTAAATACGCGGACGAAGCGGGGCTTGAGTACAAGTTTGATAAGGTTAATTTGGGCGATTTGACGCATCCCAATACGGTGCGCTTTACGTTGGAAGCAAAAGATGGCAGCCGCTGCGAGGTTATCGGCTCATCCATCGGCGGCGGGCAGGTTGAGGTTTCCGCTATCGACGGTTACGAGGTGGAGCTTAACGGCAAACTGCCGGCGCTTTTGGTAACGCATACGGATAAACCGGGAGTAATTGCGCTTGTCAGCAGCGCGCTGGCCAGTGCCATGGTAAACATCGCCACCATGCGCGTGTTCCGTGCGCGTAAGGGCGGGCTGGCGACGATGGTGCTGGAATGCGACCAGAAGGTGCAGCCTGCGATTGTGCAGCTTTTGGCGTCGCTGCCGCCGGTTGACAGCGTGCGCTTTGTAGACAGCGTACTTTGAGGTGACTATGGCTAACGATAAAATTTCTTTAAACGCTTTG
>CASEGD010000044.1 GCA_949287345.1 uncultured Phascolarctobacterium sp.
ACGGTGTTTACGGTGCGGCTGGCGCTGTACAGATAACAACTTAACAAAAACATAAAGCTCCTTAACTTCAGGCAGGGTTCAGACTACATTCAGTCTGGCTTAATGGCACCTTTGTATAATGAAGGTGAACTTGAAGCTAAGGAGCTGATTTTTTATGAAACGGTATGGGTGGTATTTATTCTGGCTGGCTGCCGCGCTGTTGTTGTTTTTCGGCAACGGGCAGCTGTGGATTACCGACAGCGTTGAATCGAACTACGCGCTGACGGCGAAGGAAATGTTGCAAACTGGCGACTGGGTTTCGCCGCAGATTTACGGGCATTACTGGTATGACAAGCCCATCTTTTTTTACTGGCTGACGGCGCTGGGTTTTAAGCTGTTCGGCTTTACGGAATTCGGCGCGCGTTTCTTCCCCGCGCTTTTGGGTATGGCGGGGCTGGGGCTTACGGTTTATGCCGCTGGTAAACTCTACGGTACAAAAACAGCATTCTGGAGCGGCGTGGTGCTTTTAACCAGCACGGAGTTTTTCCTCATCAGCAAATCCGTTATTACGGACAGCACGCTGTTTTTCTTCTTCAGTATGGCGCTGGTGTTTTTTTACCTTGGTTACAGCACGCCGCACAAAAATTATTACTACGGCATCTACGCAGGCATGGCGCTGGCAACTTTAACCAAAGGGCCGATAGGCTTTTTGCTGCCGGGGCTGATTATGGTGCTGTTTTTAACGGCGGATAAAGGCTGGCGCGAAATAAAAAACATGAAGGTGTTCAGCGGCACGCTGCTGTTTGCCGTTATTGCCGTGCCGTGGTATGCGGCGATGTATAACCTGCACGGCAGCGCCTTTATTGATAACTTTTTCGGCACGCACAACTTTTTGCGCGCCACCGTGTCCGAACACCCTCGTGATAACGTATTTTATTACTACACTCTGGTGCTGCTTCTGGCACTGTTCCCGTGGAGCGGTCTTTTGCCGCAGTATTTGTGGCGCACCCTGCGCAGGGACGGGCACTGGCAGAAGCCTGACAGCACAACTATGTTTCTGTTAATCTGGGCGGTAACAGTGTTCTTCTTCTTCCAGAACATGGCGACCAAATATTTAACCTATACATATCCGATGATGTTTCCGCTGGCCTTGCTGCTGGGCAATTATTTGGCGCAGCGCGGCGGGCTTGCCATTACGGCGGACACGTTAATTGTGCGCGATATTATTTACATTGCACTGTTCGGTGGTGCGCTGTGGTGCTGGTGGAACGGCATTACGGATTCCGGTTCGGTAATTTTAATCGGCGCGGCGGTGCTGGCCATTATCGGCGTCAGCTGGATTTACGCCGCTGTGGAGCGCGGTGTGGCGGCACCGGCTGTTATCGCCGTAACGGCGCTTTTGTTTAACCTGCTATTGATAAACGAAGTAGCTGTACCGCTCAGCGGGCTGCGTTCCGCCAAAGAAGTGGGGCTGGAGCTGGCAAACCGCTACGCGGCGGTAGACGAAGTTGGGCTGTACGGCAATTACCCAACTTCCGCCGTGTTTTATTCCGGTAAAAATATCGTCAAGCTGGTTAACGACGACGGCTTAAACAGCTTTGCGCCAAAGGCTTACAGCTGGAACGTAAAAAACGTAATGCCTTTTGACGGCGTAAGCGCCTTTAGCGGGCATGGGCAGCTGGTTGTGGTTAAAAAGAGCGAAATTGAAAAATTCCTTGCCGCGCAGGACAAAAACTGGCTGATAGTAACTGAAAAAAGCGGCTGGTACATTTTAAAAAGCGCATGAAAAAAGGGAGCGTATCTTCTGATATGCTCCCTTAATTTTATTTTTTCTTTGCTAAATCAACGTCGCTGTCTAAAATAATCGTTACCGGGCCGTCGTTAAATATTTTAACGTGCATTTCCGCACCAAACTCGCCGGTTTGCACATCCACGCCTTTAGCGGCGATAATTTTGTTGAAATCATCGTACAGCTGTGCCGCCGTATCGGGTTTTGCCGCGCCGCTGAAGCTGGGGCGCCGTCCGTGGCGGCAATCGGCGTAAAGCGTAAACTGCGATATGGAAAGCACGCTGCCGCCCACATCAAGCAGGCTTAAATTCATCTTGCCGTTCTCATCTTCAAAAACTCGCAGGTTCAGCATTTTATCCGCCATCGGCGCAAGCACGTTTTCGTCGTCATCCGGCCCAAAGCCGATAAGTGCCACAAACCCGCGGCCGATTGCGCCTTTAACCGCGCCTCCGATAGTAACGCTGCCTTCGGTAACACGTTGTAAAACCAATTTCATCGTTCAGGCAGTAACCTCCTTATGCGTTGCATTTATTGACAAAATCGCGCACCATGGCGTTGAATTTGTCCGCTTCTTCGTAAAACAGCATGTGCCCGCTTTCGGTAAAGGGCACAAATTCGCCGTAAGGAATCTGCGAGGCTATGTATTCGCCCTGTTTGATACCGGCGCTGAAAACAGGGCCGTCGGCGTTGCAGACCAGCACCGGCACGTCAATGGTGCCAAGCACGCCGGTAAAATCGCTGCTCAGGTAGTCCGAATAAATGGCGGAAGAAATCCATGGCGGCAGTTTTCTGAACTCCTCAATTACCCAGTCCGTGCCTTCGGGGCGTTTGCCGTCCTTAAAAATGTTGGCGGCAAAGGTTGCCAGGTACGCTTCGCGGTCATACAGCAGGCGCTGCACAATTACGTTAAAGCCGTCCATGTTGTAGCCGTGCAGTCCCTGCGTGTTCCACGGCTCGGGGCTGAAGGGGAACGGCGTCATGTCAATCAGGCCGAGGCCTTTGATTTGTTCCTGACCGAACTGATTGAAGTACGACAGCAAAATCGGCCCGCCCATGGACCAGCCCATCAGCACAACATCCTTCAAATCAAGGTAGTTAATTAAATCGTACACGTCGCAGGCAAACTGCTTGATGGTAATGCCGTGCAGCCCTTTGGACGAATTGCCGTGTCCGCGCAAATCCAGCGTAACAACGGTAAAATCTTTTGCAAGCTCATCCACGTTGCGCTGCCAGAACAAATGCGAGCACTGCCAGCCATGCACCAGCACCAACGGCCTGCCGCTGCCGCGCACTTCGTAATACAAATGCGCGCTGTCTGCCGTGTTAAAATAACCCTGTTTCATACATAACACCTCGCTTTGTTAAAGTTTTTGTAATTACAATTATATTTCGCCGCGCAAAGCAAAAAGCCTGCCGCTTATGCGGATTAAAAAGTGGGTTTTGGTTACGCCTTTGCAGTTAGGGTAGTCCTTTTTAGTTTTTACTTACTCATTCATCTTCATTCTTTTGACGGAGCAAAAGAAATTAAGGTGGCGTAAATTTTGCTTCTTATTCAGTCGCAAAATTTGCGTAGCTTCGCTGGCACAATTATAAACTTCGCATTTGGCTCGTTTCTAATTGGCGACTCAGCTAAAAGCGAACAAGAAAAGAAATTTTGCTTGAACAAAATAAAAGGCAAATGTGACAGACTGGTTGCAATTATGGTAAAATAAAAATATGTAGGGCGGCTTTGCGTCCTTAAAGCGAGAAGTGTTGGCTTTTATGCTAATAACGCTCGCTAAGTGATTATGTGCGAACATAAGTCACACATCTGCTATCAGCAGACAATTTGCAGTTGTAACCGAATAAAAACGGCATGAGCCATTAGAGCTTCTCGTATTTATTGCGGTTCGCTAAATTTTGGCGTTAATATACGTAGGTTGCGGTTGTCTTCGTTTGCAGTTGTAACTTACGCGTAGCTGCGAATTGAAGATCCATCCGCCTTTGTTCATACCTTGCTAATGCTTCGTTGTAACTTACGCGTAGCTGCGAATTGAAGATTCGATTTTAGAAGCCAATATACATCACCTCGTAGTTGTAACTTACGCGTAGCTGCGAATTGAAGAAAGTACCATTTGCAAGGTTACTTTGTGGGGCAGCTTGTTGTAACTTACGCATAGCTGCGAATTGAAGACGTCAGCATATCAGCATGCCCACTATTACGCCAACGGTTGTAACTTACGCGTAGCTGCGAATTGAAGACCTCGAATTATTATAAGTATAGTTTAAAATCTTTGTTGTAACTTACGCGTAGCTGTTTATTTAAAAAAATTGAGGTAATAAATGAGTATTAAAGCTGTTCGCTTGGAAATTTTAAAACCTTATAATGAAGTCGAAGGCAAAGAGCCTGTAACATGGAATGAATTGGGACAGGTTTTGCGTGATGTGCGCTATGCTTGTGCCAAGGCGCAAAACTATGTTATTACGCAGCGTTATTTATGGGAACAATTTAAATTTGAATATAAAAATCAGAATGGCGTATATCCTGATGCGAAGGATTTTAAAGAACGAACAGACTTGTATTCCCATCTTACAGCAATGTTTCCGGAAGTTGCTGCAAGTATTCTTAATCAGACAGATCAGGTTGCAACAAGAAAATGGAACAATGAAAAGAAAGACGTTTTATCGCTTAGGCGTTCTTTAACTTCTTTTAAGTTGGAAGTACCGATACCTATCTACAACAAAAGCTATAAGTTACGGAAAATTTGTGAAGATGATAAAATAATTTATGTTATCAATGTAAATCTGCTTTCTAAAAAATCACAAAAGCAAACAACTTACAGTATAGTTTTAAAAGTAAAGGATAATTCATCAAAAACCATACTTGACAGGCTTATTAATCAGGAATTAACTCAAAGAGGATTACAAATAGTCAGCAGTAATAAAAAACAGCAAAAATGGTTTTGCTTAATACCTTATGATTTTACGCAAAAAGAAGCGGAACTTAATCCGGACAGAATTATGGGCATAGATTTAGGCATTGCCAAGGCAGTTTATTATGCGTTTAATGATTCGTATAAACGCGGATATATTGACGGCGGCGAGATAGAGCATTTCCGTAAATCTGTCAGGGCAAGAAGAATTGCCGTCCAAAATCAGGGCAAATATTGCGGTGAAGGCAGAATGGGGCACGGTGTTAAACGCAGGCTGAAACCTGTTGAAGTATTACGCGAGAAAGAAAAGAACTTCCGCAATTTAACCAATCACCGTTATGCGCGCCGTCTTGTTGAAATTGCTGTAAAAAATCAATGTGGTACTATTCAAATGGAAGATTTGACAAGTATCAGCAAAGATAATGTATTTTTAAAAGATTGGCCATATTATGATTTGCAGACCAAAATTGCCGAAAAAGCATCTGAATACGGTATTGCTTTTAAAAAGATAAATCCGTATAAAACAAGCCAGCGTTGTTCGAGATGTGGCTATGTTGACATGGAAAACCGCCCGGAACAGGCAGTTTTTGTTTGCCAGAATTGTGGTTATGGCGCAATGTATTTGTGCGAGAGCTGCAATAAAGAACAAAATCATGCTGGCAAATGTGACAACTGCGGCGGCAGGACAAATTTAATTACTGTCAATGCGGATTATAACGCAGCTAAAAACATTGCTACTAAAGATATTGAAGCAATAATTAAAAAAGAAATGGGTAAGGATTATAATCCGCCCAAAAGAA
Source organism: uncultured Phascolarctobacterium sp. (assembly GCA_949287345.1). GTDB lineage: Bacteria > Bacillota > Negativicutes > Acidaminococcales > Acidaminococcaceae > Fusicatenibacter_A. The sequence goes on from CASEGD010000044.1 coordinate 5,481, forward strand.
ATTAACAAAAAGGCATGGACTTAAAAATCCATGCCTTAATTTTTTACCTAACTACCTCCCCAACTTATTTTCCTCATCACAATCGCCGTTGAGCGGCAGGGAGAATTTGAAGTGGAAATTGTGCATGCCTTCGCGCTGGTAAAAGCGGTGGGTGTCGTGGCGCAGTTGGTTGCAGGCAACTTCAAGCTGCACGCAGCTCTGCGCTTTGGCGATTTTAACCGCTTCGGCAAACATAATTTTGCCAACGCCGCGGTTTCGGCAGCTCGGCGCAACGGCAAATTCCATAATTTCGGCGATACGCGCGGTGTGGTGCAGCTGCTGTTCAAAACGCAGGTTCAGCATGCCGCATGGTTTGCCGCTGTCTTCGTAAATCAGGCAGTAGTAATTTTTATCAGCAAGCTGCTGCAAATATATTGAAGTAAATTTTTCATAGTCCAGCACCGTCGCTTCCATATCGCAGATTAAGTTATATATTTCGCGGCAGTCCGCCGCTGTGCTTTGGCGCAACATAAAAACCTCCGTATGTTTTTGTATATTGTAACATACGGAGGTAAAGCGCAGGTAAAATTTTAGTTCTGCTTAAAGCGCGGCAGGATGTTTAACACAACGGTGCTGCCAAAGTAAGCGGTAACAATGCCGCCGATAATATCCAGCGGGTAATGCACGCCAAGGTACAGGCGCGAAAACGCAACCAGCACGGCAAGCGCCATAATAAAGCCGCTGAAATATTTGGGCAGCAGCCGCCAGTACACAAAAGCGCTGGCAAACGCCGCTGTGGTATGCCCGCTGGGGAAGGAATAGCCGCTTGCTTCTGCGAGCGGTGCAAGCTGGGCCAGCACTTCAAACGGGCGCGGGCGCATAACGGCGTTTTTAAAAATAACATTGCTGATAAATGTGCTTAACAGCAGTGCCGCCGCTGCCGCAATGCCAACGCTGCGCGTTTTGGGGTTTATAATCAAAACGGCGGCGGTAAAAATCCAAAACCAGCCCAAATCGCCCAAAAAGCTTATGCCCGCCCAAAAGTTGTGCAGCGGTTCGTGGTGCAGCGCGTCATGTATCAAAAGCAAAAGCTGTGCGTCAAGCTGCGTTAAATATGCCATGCTGCCACTCCTTTCCGCCTGCGGGCGCTTTTGTTATTTTTATTGTAACATAAATAAATTAAACGCATATTAAAACCTGCTTGCGCTGATTTTTTTAAAAAACTTGCACACTTCAATCTGCACGATGGAAAGTGTGGACAGGCCGAACACCGTCAGCCACAAACCGCCGCTGAGTGTGGTGAGCTTAAAGACGCTCTGCAAGGCGGGCATCAGCAAAATGCAGGCCAGCAGCGCGGCGCTGACTGCAAAGCTTACCCACAGCCACGGGTTATGCCCTTCGGCGCGCACCCAGATGTATTCCGTATTGGAACGCTGGTTAAAGGCGCGCAGCATCTGCGAAAACGCCAGCACGCAGAACGCCATCGTCTGGCCTGTGCTGTGGCTGTGGCTTGCGCCGATGTAGTAGGCGGTAAGGGTCAGCATTGCCACAAACACGCCTTGTGTTACAACGCGGTGGATAAGGCCGCGTTCAAACAGCGTGCCGCTTTTTACGGGTTTGTGTTTCATAATGTTTTTGCTGGCAGGGTCAACGCCAAGCGCTAGTGCGGGCAGCGTTGCAGTCGCCAGGTTTATCCACAAAATGTGTACGGCCAAAAGCGGCGCGGGCAGGTTAAACAGCGTGGCGGCAAACAAAGTGGTAATTTCGGCAATGTTGCCCGCCAGTAAAAACTGAATAACCTTTTGCAGATTGCGGTACACGCGGCGGCCTTCCTTAATGGCAAAGGCAATGGTGTTAAAGCTGTCGTCCAAAAGTATCATATCTGCCGCGTTTTTGGCAACGTCGGTGCCGGTAATGCCCATGGCGATGCCGATATCCGCAGCTTTCAGCGCAGGCGAATCGTTCACGCCGTCGCCGGTCATGGCGGCAACTTCGCCGGTGCGTTTCAGCGACTGGATAATGCGCAGCTTGTCGGCGGGGGATACGCGCGCAAACACGGTGGTGTTTTTAACGGCGCTGTCCAGCTCCGCGTCCGTCATGGCGTTCAGCTCGCTGCCGGATATAACCATATCGCCGTCGCGGCAAATGTCCAGTTCGCGCGCAATGGCAGCGGCGGTAATTTTGTGGTCGCCGGTAATCATCACGGTGCGGATGCCTGCTTCGCGGCAGGTGCGCACGGCAGCGGCAACCTCCTTGCGCGGCGGGTCAATCATGCCGGCGGCGCCGATAAAGGTTAAGCCGTACTCGATATTTTCATCGTCGTCCTGCGGCACGGAG
>CASEGD010000045.1 GCA_949287345.1 uncultured Phascolarctobacterium sp.
TTTGCTCTGGTCGTCGTTTTCTTTTCTCAAAGCCTGTGCTTCAATTTCCAGCTGCAAAATGCGGCGTTTGCTTTCGTCAAGCTCGGCAGGCAGGCTGTCAATTTCGGTACGCAGGCGTGCTGCAGCTTCGTCCACAAGGTCAATGGCCTTATCCGGCAAAAAGCGGTCGTTAATATAGCGGTTGCTTAATACCGCAGCGGCTACCAAAGCACCGTCTTTAATACGCACGCCGTGATGCACTTCATAGCGTTCCTTCAAGCCGCGCAGGATAGAAATGGTATCCTCAACGCCCGGCTCTTTAACCATAACAGGCTGGAAACGGCGTTCCAAAGCGCTGTCTTTTTCAATGTATTTGCGGTATTCGTTCAGCGTCGTTGCACCAATGCAGCGCAGCTCGCCGCGTGCCAGCATCGGTTTCAAAATATTGCCTGCGTCCATTGCGCCTTCGGCAGCGCCAGCACCGACAACGGTGTGCAGCTCATCAATGAACATGATAATCTGCCCGCCGGATTCGGAAACGACCTTCAAAACTTTTTTCAGGCGTTCTTCAAATTCGCCGCGGAATTTGGCACCGGCAACAAGAGCCGCCAAATCAAGAGCGTAAAGCGTTTTATTTTTCAGGCTTTCGGACACATCGCCTGCCACAATACGGCGGGCAAGCCCTTCAACAATCGCGGTTTTGCCGACGCCCGGCTCGCCGATTAAAACAGGGTTGTTCTTTTTGCGGCGGGAAAGGATTTCCACAACACGGCGGATTTCTTCATCCCTGCCGATAACAGGGTCCAGCTTGCCTTCTTTGGCTTTGGCGGTTAAATCCTGACCGTATTTTTCAAGAGTCTGTTTGTTTTCATCGCCCTCGGCGCTGTTGGTATAAGCCATGTACAGGCCGTCGGCTTTGTTTTTGGTAATGCCGTATTTTTTCATAAGCGCGGTAACATCGCTGTCGCCGTCGCTGGCAAGCGCGCCGACCAAGTGGCAGATGTTAACCTCGCCCTGCCCTGCGTTCTGTGCGGCAATGGCCAGCACGCGGGCTGCGCCGGTGCTCATCATCAAAGCGCGGTCCTGCCCTTTAACGGCGGGAATTTTCTGCACAAGGCGTTTGGCCTCGGCGTTAAAAGCCGCAGCGTCAGCGCCGCTGTTTTTTAACAGGAACGGAAAGAAACCTTCACTTCCGGCCAGCGCCAGTAAGATATGGGCGCAGGTCAGCTCCTGGTTATAATTTATAACGGCCTGCTGCTGTGCAGCTTCCAAAATGCTTTTTACTTCTTCACTGTAGCGTTCGTTCATAGCGCTAACCTCCTTTAAAACTGTCAAAACAGTAAAATATTTTACATAAATTTTTATTTTAAATACGCAGGGAAAAGCCGCGCGGCGGAGAATATCAAAGTAAATGCTTTGTTCACGGAGGATATTTTATGAATACATCCATGATTGTATACCGTCTGTTTGACGTTGCCGATGAAATCGACCTTGATTTGGTGCAGGCCCTGTGGACCAGCCGCAACAAAATCGCTTCCAGGCTGCGCCTCGACCGCATATCCACCAAGTCCATTACTTTTAAGGACCCGCCGGTGCTGGTTGAGCTCGGCTCTCACGATATGAAGCTCGGCAACGGTACTTACCTTACCGAGGTTAAAGCCCGCATTTTTGATTTGGGCGTTATCAGCCTTATTCTGCGTATTCATTTTGAAGATGATGTAACTTTTGACGAATACATGGATATGTCCATCGTCAGCGAGAATATGCCGGAGGATGAAATCCGCTCCTATCTCGACGCCGTTCTGGAAACCATCCGCCCGGCGTGCAGCAACGAGCGCGTTTCCGACTTCGACGAAGACTTTGTCGTTTATTATTTTCAGGACAAAGTGCCCGAAGACTGGGATATTGTGCCGCTGCTTTTGAAGGACCGCACCCCCGTCAGCGAGGAAACCCGTGCGGAAACACTGAGCAACCGTTTTGCTTACGCAGACGACGTCTGCTATCTGGCATGGGATTCCGCCGTTGTGTACGACCCCAGCGGCAGCCTTGACGTGCCGGACCTGCTGGAATTTGCCAACGCCCAGTTTTTGGAGCTGCGTTACTACGACAACGCGCTTAACAACGCCATCGACCGCACCTACGACGAACTGGAAGCCGCCGAAAAAGGCAGCGCCGGCAGCCGCCAGACCAGTTACCGCGCCATCCGCGGCAGGCTGATGGAACTGATGGCCGACGTCAGCATGCTGACCAGCAACATCAACAACGCCCTGCAGGTTACGGAAGATATTTTCTACGCGCGCATTTACACGCGTTACCTTGACCTGCTGCGTGCCTCCGTCTGGAAGGACAACATCGAAAACAAACTGCTTGTCATCCAGCGCAGCTATAACCTTCTTAACGAAGAAGTTTCCATGTACCGTTTTGAATTTATCGGTATGAGCGCCGTTACGCTGCTGGTAGTAATCATGTTCTTGCTGATTTACCTTGCACTCAGGTAACAACGCCTTAATAACAGGGGCAGTTTTCTGCTCCTGTTTTATATTATAGCAATAAAAGTCAAAAAGTCAAACAAAATTTTATTGATTTTTTGTTCTTTTTTCTTGACAAATTGTTGTCACGGAAGCAAAATATACACATTACTTTATTTTTTTGAGAGGGGAAATTTTTTATGACACCATCATCCATTCTGAAGGGAACAGCCGTCCTGCTGTTATTGCAGGGCGTCAGCACAATCGTGCTTAACCTTTGCGGCTTTAAATTCCCGCCGGCGCTTTTGGCCATGCTGCTTTTGCTTGCGCTGATGTTAAGGGGCATTATCCGCCCGCGCACAGTTGAGGACGTATGCGATATTTTAATAGAAAAAATGGGCATGCTGTTTTTACCGGCAGGGGTCAGCATTTTGCTGTACCTTGATATCATCGTCGCCGAAAGCACTGCCATTATCGCTACGGTGCTTATCAGCAGCCTGCTGATTCTGGTTGTGACGGCGCTGTTTTTAAACTTTATGTTAAAAGGCAAAGGCGGTGAGGGCAAATGACTTTGTTACCCGAAGCCTTCATCCAGTCGCCGCTGTTCGGCATTGCGCTGACCGTTGTGGTTTATGTGTTGTGCGAATTGATTGTAGATAAATTTGAACTGAATATTGTGCCGCCGTTTGTGCTGGCCTGCCCGATGATTATTTTGTTCATTTATTTTCAGGAGCCCTACATCACTTACGACGATTACGAAAACGGCGCAGGCTTCATCAACTTCCTGCTTGGCCCTGCCACGGTAGCTTTGGCACTGCCGTTATACAACAACCGCCACATCATTAAAGATAATTTGCTCGTTATCGCCAGCGGCATTATTGTTGCCACCGTCACCGGCATCGTCAGCATTTTTGTCTGCGGCAAAATCTTTGGCGCCAGCGACCAGGTGCTGCTTTCCATGATACCAAAATCCGTTACCACGCCAATTGCCATGGATATTTCTTCCGCTATCGGCGGCATACCGGCTCTGACGGCGGCCTGCGTAATTTTTACCGGCATGTTCGGCGCAACCATCAACCATAAACTTCTGGAAGCGTTAAAGGTAAAAAACAATATCGCCATCGGTCTCTCCATCGGCGCATCAAGCCACGGTTTAGGCACCAGCGTCTGCGCAAGCAAAAACGCTTTGCAGCTGGCTATCGGCGGCGCGTCCATCGGGCTGACGGGCATTGCCACTTCCCTTTTGGCGCCTGTGCTGCTGCCGGTGCTGGACAGCCTGTTTTAACTTAATAACAAAATACAAAGAACGGTACTGCCATTTCGGTAGTACCGTTCTTTTTTATGCTTATTTTAAATTAACGCCGCACAGCTTCATGCCGCGTTCATACTTGCTACGCTCCTCGCCGGATATGGGCACAAGTTTGGCAATTTCATCAACGTAAGCCAGCAAATCTTCTTTGGTGCCGCTTTTTATTTCCAGCTCCGTTTCGTTAATCGGGCAAACCTCCGTGCTGAAGGGTGAAGTAATCTGCCCGCAGTCCACCGCCAGTTCCAGTGTTGTTGCCTCTGTAATTTTAAGCAGGCACAGCTTGCGCTCCACACTGACGGTAAACAGTTTTTGCAGCGGTTCGCCGCCGGTGATTTTTATCAAATCCCTGTTAAAACCGGCTGCTTCAAAACCCTGCAATACCGGCGTGGCGTCCGGCAAATCAATGTTATATTCGTTGCGGCTGCTAAACGAGCCGTGCGCTTCCTTTTCGGTTTTAATGGTCGCTTCAAATTTATCGCCGTTTTGGCGGACGCGGTAGGCAATGCCGTTTTTCATCAGGCTGTAAGCCGCCGTGTCGTAATAGCTTGTCGCCAGATGCTGCACCGCTTCGCTGCCGGGCACAATTTTTTCCGTAATCAGCGGCGACGCCAGCAGTTTTTGCAAAGCCTCTGCTTCTATAATCAGTTTCACTTCAATTTCTGCGGACATGGTTCTCTCCTTTTATGCTATTGAGCCGCGCAGCTCGGTAAAAATTACCTGCCCCTTATCAAGCTCGTATACCTGCGGCTCCAGCTCGCGCAGGTCGTCGGTGCGCCAGCCCTTATGCTGCGCCGCCAGAAGCTCCAGCGCTTCGTCAAGGCTTTCGGCCGCTACAATGGCAATGGCATCAAGGTAAAACTCGCTGTTCACGCAGGGTTCCTGTATCATGCTGTGGCTGTGGTAGGTTTTGTTATGGCGCCATACATAAAGTTTCATAAACGCACCTTCTTTCTGTATCCTTTGCTTTAATTATAAACTGTTATCGCCGCCGCGGCAACCTTTACGCCGCTCTGTAAAAAGCAAAACCGCCGGCGCTGAACCGGCGGCATGCAATATTTTAATCTCTCAGTTTTGCTTTGTAGGCTTCGCCGACTTTTTCGACCACGTTTTTAATAACGGTGTCGATTTCTTCATCGGTCAAAGTGCGGTCGTCAGCCTGGAAGGTTAAGTTGAAGGCCATGGATTTATAGCCGGCTTCCACCTGTTTGCCGGTGTAAACGTCAAATACCTGCACTTTTTTCAGCAGCGTGCCCGCGTTGGTGCGGATAACATTTTCCAGTTCTTCCGTTGCTACTTCCAGCGGCACAACAACGGCGATATCGCGCGAGGTTGCAGGGTATTTGGGCAGATGTTCAAACTGCGGCACATGTGTTGCGGTAGCTACCAGCGGCGCAACTTCCAGCTCCAGCACGCAGACGCTGCCATTCAAATCAAAGTTTTCAGCAGCGGTCGGGTGCAGTTCGCCAAACCAGCCGATTACTTTACCGTCAGCTTCAACAGCGCAGCTCTTGCCCGGGTGCAGGTACGGCTGTGCTACCGGCACAAATTTAACGCCGGTCAGCTGTACGGTTTCCAAAAGGCCTTCCACAATGCCTTTCATATCGTAGAAGTCTACATCGTCCTTGCTTTCCGTCCAGTTCAGCGCACTGCGGCGGCCTGTCAGTACGGCGCACAGCACCTGTTTTTCTTCCGGCAGCTCTTTCAGCGGCAGCGCTTTGGGCAAAAATACCTTGCCGATTTCAAAAATCTTGACGGAATCAGCCTGGCGTGCCTGGTTATAAGCTGCGGTGTTCAGCATACCGGGCAGCATGCTGGTGCGCATTACCTTAAACTCGTCGCTCAGCGGGTTCATCAGTTCAATGGCTGCGCGGCGGCTGTCGGTTTCAGCCAGCAGCATTTTATCAAAGTTGTTGGGGTTGATGAAGCTGTAAGTCATAACCTCGCTCAAGCCTGCGGCTACAAGGTAATCTTCAATTTCTTCGCACACATCGTCGATAACGGCCTGACGCCCTTGTACCAAAGGCAGTTCCGGGTTGTGCGATTCGATTTTATCATAAGAATGCATTCTGGCGATTTCTTCGCTGATATCGGCGTCGCAGCTGATATCGTAACGCCAGCTCGGAGCGGTAACAACCAGCTCATTGCCGTCGTATTCCACGCCAAACTGCAATTTTTTCAGGATGTCAACCATTTCGTCAGCGGCAATCTCCACACCGATGCGGGTGTTAATTGCTTTCGGCGTTACGCGGATAACGGCCGGTTTAACTTCTTCCGGGTAATCCTCAACAATGCCGCAGACGGTTTCGCATGCGCCCATCTGTTCCAGCAGGTGTACGGCACGGTTCAGCGCGTTGTGGTTCAGAATGGTGTCAACACCGCGTTCAAAACGTCCGGACGCTTCGCTGCGCAATCCCAAAGCCTTTGAGGTACGGCGGATGGACGGGCCGTTGAAGGTTGCGGCTTCCAGCATTACGTTTACGGTTGCAGCGGTAACTTCGGTTTCCAAACCGCCCATAACGCCGCCGAGGCCAACTGCGTGTTCCGTGTCGGCAATGGTAATCATGTCCGGCGTTAAGGTGCGTTCCTGGCTGTCCAGCGTTACCAGTTTTTCGCCTTCTGCGGCGCGGCGTACAATCAGTTTATGCCCGCCGACTTTATCGTAATCATAAGCATGCATCGGCTGGCCAAGTTCCAGCATTACATAGTTGGTAACGTCAACCACGTTGCTGATGGGGCGCATGCCACAGGCACGCAGGTGTTTCTGCATCCATTCCGGCGAATGGCCGATTTTAATATTTTTAAGCACGCGCACGGCAAAACGGCTGCACAAATCCTTGCACTGCACTTCGATGGCAGCCATATCGGCAGCATTGCCGCCCGCAACTTCTTTTACACTCATATCCGGCAGGCGCAGTTCCTTACCCAAAACGGCAGCAGCCTCGCGCGCCAGGCCGATAATGTTGGTGCAGTCGCCGCGGTTGGCGGTTAAGTCGATATCAAGCACAACATCGTCAAGGCCCAGTACCTTTTTAATATCCACGCCAATCGGGGTATCCGGCGGCAGGATGAAAATGCCTTCGCGCTGTTCCGGCAGAAGGAGTTTGGCGTCAATACCAAGCTCGCTTGCGCTGCACAGCATACCGAAGGAATCCAGGCCGCGCATTTTCGCTTTTTTCAGCGTCATGCCGTTAGGCAGGTGCGAACCGACAACGGCAACAGGCACCATATCATACTGGTGCACGTTCTGCGCACCGGTTAAAATCTGTAAAATTTCCGGGCCGCCCACGTCCATCATGCAAACCCACAAATGGTCGGAATCTGGGTGGCGTTCAATCTGCGTTACCTTGCCGGTAACTACGCCTTCAATGCCCTCGCCCAGATAGTTAACGCTTTCAACTTCCAGACCCACGCGGGTCAGTTTTTCAGCCAGCTCCTCAGGAGTGACATCAATATCTACATATTGTTTCAGCCAATCAATAGATGCTAACATGGTATCCCTCCTTATTTAAACTGGCGGATGAACCGCAGGTCATTTTCAAAGAACAGGCGCAAATCGTCGATGCCGTATTTCAGCATCGCAATGCGTTCTACGCCCATACCGAACGCATAACCGCTGGTTTTTTCAGGGTCGTAACCGCTCATGCGCAATACGTTGGGGTGTACCATGCCGCTGCCCAAAATCTCCAGCCAGCCGCTGTTTTTGCACACACGGCAACCCTTGCCGCCGCAGATAACGCAGGAAATGTCAACTTCGGCGCTCGGCTCCGTAAACGGGAAGTAACTCGGGCGCAGGCGGATGCTTACGCTGCTGCCGAACATTTCCTTGCAGAAGGTTTCCAGAGTGCCTTTTAAATCAGCCAGGCTGATATCCTTACCAAGCACAAGGCCTTCTACCTGATGGAACATCGGCGAATGGGTAGCGTCGTAGTCGTTGCGGTAAACAGTGCCCGGAGAAATCATGCGGATAGGGGAATCCGGCACGCTGGCCTGC
>CASEGD010000046.1 GCA_949287345.1 uncultured Phascolarctobacterium sp.
GCCGTTTGTGTCGGAATCCGTTGTTAAACGCATCCGCCCGCGCATTTTTATGCCGGTTGAAACGGAATTGTGGCCTAATTTGCTGCGCGCCCTGCGCGAGCGCAATATTCCGGTGATGATGGTTAACGGGCGTATTTCCGAAAAATCCGTTAAAACCTACCGTTACCTGCTGGGTATCTGGGACGATATGCTGAACACGGTCAGCCGTTTCTGCATGCAGTCCAGCATTGACGCCGATTATATCCGCCATTTGGGCGCGGACCCAAGCAAGATTTACGTTACCGGCAATACCAAGTTTGACCAGACCTATGCGGAAGTAACGCAGGAGGATTTGGACTGCTATAAAAAAGAACTGGGCATTGAAGGGGCTTACCCCGTTATTGTTGCCGGTTCTACGCACCCCAGCGAAGAAAAAGCCATGCTGGAAGCTTTTAAAACGATTAAGGAAAGTTACCCCAACGCACGCCTTGTTATCGCGCCGCGCAAACCGGAACGCACCGGCGAGATTGTGCGCCTTGTAGGCAACTTCGGTTACGACGTTGGTTTGCGTTCCAAGCTGCTGAAGCTGGACGGCAACCGTCCGCAGTATCCGGTGCTTGTGATTGACACCATCGGTGAGCTGGGCAGAATTTACTCCGTCGGCGATGTGGTATTTGTCGGCGGCTCGCTTATTAACCACGGCGGCCACAACGTACTGGAACCTGCCGCACATGCCAAACCGATTATCGTCGGCCCGAGCATGCAGAACTTTAAAGATTCGTATTCTTTGTTAAGCAAAGTCGGCGCCTGCAAAATGGTTAACGGCGTGCCGGAGCTTACCAAAGAACTGCTTGATATAATTCAGAATGACGAAAGACGTGCCAAAATGGGCGCGGCTTCCCTGCAGGTTATCAAGGAAAACCGCGGCGCTGCGGTGCGCAGTATTGAATACCTTGAAGATTTACTGCGCATTACCACTGTTCCCGCAACCATTATGACGCGCTACCCGACCAATATCCGCAACCTGAAGGACGACGGCGGCATCAGCCTGCGCAACGGCGACTTCATTATCCAGTATGTTTACCAGCTGGTGCATGGCGCAGAAGTTTCGCTGGCTGGCAATATCCTGCTGTTCGTGCTGCGTTTCTTCTCGTTCCTGTATGAGTTTGGCGTTTGCAGCAAACTGTGGCTGTATAAGGTCGGTTTCTTCAACCAGAAAAAACTGGATTGCTGCGTAATTTCCATCGGCAACATTACCGTAGGCGGTACGGGTAAAACCCCGACCGCACAGAAGGTTGCCGCCATGATTAAAAACATGGGCTACCGCGTCGTTATCCTCAACCGCGGCTACCGTTCCCACTGGGATAAGGAGCTGGGCGTGGTAAGCGACGGCAAAAAGATTTTTATGACGGCGTATGAAGCAGGCGACGAAGCATACCTGATGGCGAAAACCCTGCCTGGCATTCCGGTTGTTATCGGTAAAAACCGTGCCGTTACCGGCCAGTATGCCGTGGATAAATTAAATGCCGAAGTCATCATCATGGACGACGGCTATCAGCACTGGCATTTGTACCGCGACCTTGACGTTGTGCTGGTCGATACCTATAATATGTTCGGCAACGGCAGCCTGCTGCCGCGCGGCACCCTGCGCGAGCCTTTGAAACACCTTGACAGGGCGGGACTGTTTTTGCTGACGAAAACCGACCAGAGCTCGCAGTTCAGCCGTATTAACCTGCGCAAAACGCTGGCTAAATACAACGACGAAGCTCCGGTTATCGAAAGTATCCACCATCCGAAAAACTTTGTCGAAATTGCCGACTGGTATAAGGGCATCCACGAAAATACTCTGGAGCTTTCCGAACTGGAAGGCAAAAAGGTTATGGTCTTCTCCGCTATCGGCAACCCGTCCTCGTTTGAACAGACGCTGGCGGGCATCGGCCTTGATATCCTTGAAGCCATCCGATACCCCGACCATCACGATTACGGCATGATTGAAATGCAGTACATCAGCGAGCGCGCGGCCAGCAAAGAGGCTGTGGCGCTGATTACCACCGCTAAGGACGCGGTTAAAATCCCGACGGAATTTATTTACTTCAACAGGGATTTGCCGCTGTACATATTAAACATGGACATTATGATTACGGAAGGGCAGGACTTGTTTGAAAAAGCAATCGTCGCTGCTATCCAAAAGGAGACGAAAAAGCAATGAAGGTTTTATGTGTAATTCCTGCGCGTTATGCTTCTACACGCCTGCCGGGCAAACCGCTGGCGCTGATTGCCGGTAAGCCGATGATTCAGCATACCTACATGCGTGCCTGCGAGGCTCAGGAGCCGGACGACGTTATCGTAGCCACCGACAACGAAAAGGTTTACGATACCGTTATCGGTTTCGGCGGCAAAGCCGTAATGACTTCGCCCGACCATCCGAGCGGCACCGACCGTCTGGCAGAGGTTGCCATGCAGTACCCGGACGTTGACGTTATCATCAACGTGCAGGGCGATGAACCGATGATTGACCCGGATATTATCGACCGTCTGGCGAAAGCCTTTGACGGCAACGATGAGCTTAAAATGGCGACGATGAAAGTGCCGATGCAGGAAAGCGAATACAACGACCCTGCCGCCGTTAAGGTTGTTACCGACGATAACGGCTACGCGCTGTACTTCTCCCGCAGCCTGATTCCGTATCCGCGCAACGAGGTTGCAGGCGCAAAAGTGTATAAACACGTAGGCGTTTACGCATACCGCCGTGACTTTTTGCTGCAATACGCCGCGCTTGAGCCAACCGTGCTGGAGCAGGTAGAAGGGCTTGAACAGCTGCGCGCTTTGCAGAACGGCTATAAAATCAAAGTGCTGGAAAGCGATTTTCAGGGCATCGGCATTGATACGCCGGAAGATTTGGAAGCCATCAACAAACTTTTTGCAGAAAAGAATAAATAATACATTTGCGATTTGACGATAAAGGAGGCAGACATGAATATAGTAACTGTTGGCGATTACAAAGTAGGTCAGGGCAACCCGATGCTGCTGATGGCAGGCCCGTGCGTGCTGGAAGGCTACGAACGCAGCCTGATGATTGGGCAGCGCGCCAAAGCCATTGCCGATAAAATCGGCATGCCCTATGTTTTTAAAGCATCCTTCGATAAGGCAAACCGTTCTTCTTACAGCTCCTTCCGCGGGCCGGGATTAAAAGAAGGCCTTGCGATTTTAGCGCAGATTAAGAAGGATTTGGGCGTGCCTGTCGTTACCGATATCCACGAAACCTGTCAGGTTGAGCCTGCCGCCGAAGTGGCAGATATTTTGCAGATTCCGGCCTTTTTGTGCCGCCAGACCGACCTTGTTTACCAGGCCGGCAAATCCGGCAGGACGGTTAATGTAAAAAAAGGCCAGTTCCTTGCTCCGTGGGATATGAAAAACGTAATCAAAAAAATTGAAGAATCCGGCAACAAAAACATTATGCTGACGGAACGCGGCGCAAGCTTCGGCTACAACACGCTGGTAACCGATATGCGCGGCCTTGCGATTATGCGCGAGCTGGGCTACCCGGTAGTTATGGATGCTACGCACAGCGTGCAGATTCCGGGCGGCCAGGGTACTTCCTCCGGCGGGCAGAGCCAGTATGTGCCGCATATGGCAAGGGCTGCCGCTGCGGTAGGCATCGACGCTTTGTTCCTCGAAGTACACGATAATCCGGCGGAAGCGCTTTCCGACGGTCCGAATATGGTTAAACTGGATAACCTTGAAGCGCTTTTGAAAGACGTTCTGGCAATCGATAAGATTGTACGCGGTTAATGACGTTTTAATTAAAGGAGTGATTTCCTGATGGAAGACAAGATGCTGGAACAGGCGCGCGAAGTGCTGCGCCTGGAAGCAGAAGCTGTTCTGGAACAGGTTGAACGCATAGATGAGCATTTTAAGGCTGCGGTGGAAATGATTATGGCTTGCAACGGACGCGTGGTTATTACCGGCATGGGCAAGTCCGGCATCATCGGCCGCAAAATGGCTGCCACGCTGGCCAGCACCGGCACGCCGTCCTTTTACCTGCACCCGGCTGAGGGCATCCACGGCGATTTGGGCATGGTAACGGAAAACGACGTTGTTATCGCGCTGTCCAACAGCGGCGAAACCGGCGAAGTGCTGCACATTCTGCCTTCGCTGCGCAGAATCGGCGCCAAGCTGATTGCCATGGTCGGCAACCCCAATTCCACGCTGGCCAAAAATTCGGACGTTGTACTTAACGTCGGCGTCAGCAGGGAAGCCTGCCCGCTCGGGCTTGCGCCCACCTCCAGCACTACGGCGGCGCTGGCTTACGGTGATGCGCTTGCTTTGGCGCTGCTTTCCGAACACAAATTTACTGCCAGCCAGTTTGCCGTATTCCATCCGGGCGGTTCGCTGGGGCGCAAACTTTTGCTTACCGTTGCGGACATTATGCACAGCGGCGACGAGAACCCGCTTGTTAAAGCGGACCTCAGCGTGCAGGAAGCGCTCTTTGTCATTACCGATAAAGGCTTGGGCGCAGTTTCCGTTGTTGATGAAAACAACAAAATGCTGGGCGTGCTGACGGACGGCGATATCCGCCGCGGGCTCAGCAAAGGCGTGGACTTCTTAAAACGCCCTGTAACGGAACTGATGACTGCCAACCCGAAAACCATTACCAAAGAAAAACTGGCAGCCGCAGCACTGCACCTTATGGAAAGCAACCACCCGAAACCGATTACCGTATTGCCCGTTGTCGATGCGGAAAATCACGTTATCGGGCTGCTGCATATGACTGACCTTGTACGTCAGGGCGTGGTATAATGATGAGTGACGTAAAAAATGCCGCCAAAATAAAATTGCTGGCGCTGGACGTGGACGGCGTGCTGACGGACGGCAGCCTAAACATCGGTGCGGAAGGCGAACTTTTTAAAGCCTTCAACGCGCGCGATGGTTTGGGCTTAAGCTGCCTCCTGCGCAGCGGCGTGCGCGTGGCGATTATTACCGGGCGCAAAAGCGCAATTATCCACCGCCGTGCGGAAGAACTTGGCATTACAGAACTTTACGAAGGCATAAAAGATAAAAGAAAAATACTGGCGGAACTGGCAGAGCAGGGCGGCCTTGCGCGTGAGGAAATTGCCTACATGGGCGACGACCTGAACGACCTGCCTGCGCTTACTTATGCAGGGCTTGCCTGCGCACCGGCGGATGCAGCGCCGGAAGTGCTTGCTGCCAGCCAGTTTATCAGCACAAAATGCGGCGGGCGCGGCGCAGTACGCGAAGCGGCAGAGCTGATTTTAAAAGCGCAGGGCAAATGGACTGAAATTGTAGATGCTTATCTTAAGCAGGGACAGGGAGATTCACAATAATGTGGCTTTATTATTTGTTAAAAAGCATGAGCTGGATTATCAGCCACCTGCCTTACAAGCTGGTTGTCAAAATCGGCTTGGGGCTGGGCAGGCTGTACTATATCATTGCCAAAAAGCAGCGCATCAGGGCGGAAGAAACGATTAAAGAGCGCCTTGGCTACAGCGATGAGGAAGCAAAGAAAACCATTCACAGCCTGTTCGTCAAGCTGGGCGCAACCTTTATGGAAATTATGTACATGCCGGCTTTAAATAAAGACAATATCCGCGGGCTGGTAAGCTTTGACCGCCCCGAAGTGCTGTGGGAAGCGCTGGGCGAAGGCAAGGGCGTTGTTATGCTGGCCTGCCACATGGATAACTGGGAATGGCTTGGCGCGGCGCTGGCACTGAACGGATTTCCGCTGAGCGCTGTTGAAAAACCGCAGCCGAACCATATTTACAGCGACTTTATGAACGAACTGCGTACCGGCGTGGGGCAGGAAATTTTCTCGCGCGGGACGAGTGAAATTTTAGGCTGCGCACGCGCGATGAAGAAAAAACGCATGCTGGGGCTGATTGCCGACCAGGACGGCGGCTACGATGGTATTTTCGTTCCGTTCCTCGGTAAAATGGCATCGACGCCAACCGGCCCTGCGTATTTTTCACGTAAGTTTGACGCGCCGATTGTGCCGATATTCATTGTGCGCAAGGAAGGCAATTACGGGCATCAGGCCATTGTTAAGGACCCCATTTACTACGAAAATACCGGCGACCGCAAAGCCGATGATTATAAGGTAACTTTAAAAATGACGCAGATTGTTGAAGAAGTTATCAAAGAATACCCGGATAACTGGCTGTGGTTCCAGCACCGCTGGAATACCCCTTATACGCCGCCGGAGGAAAAGGAGCTAAAGCAGGGTGAAGAATAAAGGATTGTTACTGATTGCCGGCGGCATTGCCGTGGCGGCGGCCATAATCGCCTGGCTGATGTTTGGCGGCGAGGCGCCGAAGAACCCGGAAAATGTTGTAACCGAAGTTGCAAGCGCCGTTGTAAAAAACACAACCGTTAACCGCGAGCAGGACGGCAAAGTGCTGTGGGAGTTTTCCGTTGAAGAACTGGAAAGCGTTTCCGGCAGCGGCGAAGCTGTGCTGAAAGGCGTTAAAGGCAAAATTTACCGCGAGGACGGCTCCGTTATAGACGTTGTTGCAGGCGGTGGCAAAATAAATAACGACGACAAAAACTTTGCGTTGGACCGCGGCGTTAAAGCCGTGCTTTCCACCGGTGGCGAGATAACTGCCGAAGAAATTGCCTGGAACCAGAAAGACGACGTTATTACGGCGACCGGTAAGGTAAAGGTTGTAAAGGACGAGCACACCGCGCTGGCAGATAAAATTGTAACCAGCAGCAAATTTGAACATTTTAAATTAAGCGGCCATGCCGAAGTACAGAAAGGGGAACTGTAACAATGAAGATAAAAACAGCTATCGCGCTGGCGGCAGCCCTGATGATTATGGGCGCGCAGGTGCATGTACCGGCTTATGCGGCCGAAGGCGGCTTCAGCGTAAAGGCTGACGAAATTGAATACGATATGAAAAGCGGCGACGGCACTGCCAAAGGCAATGTTGTTATCCTGCACGACGGCGGCAAGGCTACCTCCGCCGCAGCGGAATTTAACAGCAAAACCATGACCGGCAGGCTGACAGGCGGCGTTGTTGCCGATAAGGACGACGCGCACATTACCTGCGCAACCTTTGTAATGCACAGCGAAGATTATGTTTCGGCAGTTGGCAGCGCCAGCGTGACGAAAGAAGATAAAACCCTGACCGCAGAACAGATTGACTACCACAGCGATGCTGAATACGCCGAAACCATCGGCTCCTGGGGGCAGCTCAGCAGCACCGACGGCAGCGTTTTAACTGCGGCACAGATTACCTATAACGGCAAAACCGGCATGGCGGAAGCAACCGGCAATGTCGATATTGTAAGCCCGCCGCGTAATTTAACGGCATCTGCCGATAAGGCTGTTTACGATACCAATAACGACGGCACGGTTGAACTCATCGGCAACGCTACCGCTACGCAGGACGGCAACACCGTATCCGGCAACCGCCTGCTTATGCATAACGCTGGCAACGCTGCCAAAGGACAGCGCGCTGAAGCGTTTGGCGATATTAAGATAGTTTATGTACCGAAAGAAGAACCTGCACCGGCTGAAAACGCAGCAGGCGCAGAAACCGAAACAGCTGTAACAGCGGAAAACACTGAACAGGTGGAGGCAGCATAGTGGTAATTGAAACAGCTAACCTTATAAAAGAATATTCCGACAGGCGCGTTGTCAACAACGTCAGCATCCGTGTGGAGCAGGGCAGCATTGT
>CASEGD010000047.1 GCA_949287345.1 uncultured Phascolarctobacterium sp.
ATCCAATTCAACGAAGCTACCTTCGTCAAGTAATAATGCGATTCTCTCACGTGCAGTCAATTTGCCGCTTTCATGCTGTTTAGCTACTTTCTTTTCGCCACCAGCAGCGATAATATGCTCGGAGAGTTTGAGCATTTTCTCAATTCTTTCTTGAGTAGACAAATCTTACACCTCCATATTATTGGGGAGAACTTATTTATACATACAGGCGGGCGTAGTTATTTGCGCCCGTCTGCCTGTATCAAAAATTTGTTTTGCTGCATCAGCAGCAGTAATTTCCGCTTAAGCAGAAATTATTTTTTTGCAGGAGCGCAGAGTTCGAGCAAAATGCCAACAGATTTCGGATGAACGAAAGCAATGTCCATTCCGCCTGCACCGCCGCGAGGTGCTTTGTCAATCATGATGCCGCCTTTTTCCTGTACGCCTTCGATTGCAGCTTTGATGTCGTCAACGCGAAGAGCAATGTGCTGGATGCCCTGGCCGTTTTTAGCAATGTATTTGCCGATCGGGCCATCATTGTTTTCGGTAATATCAACAAGAAGCTCAAGCAGAGTTTCGCCGCAAGGAATGAAAACGGTTTTTACGCCCTGTTCGGGAACCGGTTCTTCACCAGTGCATTCCAGACCGAGAACTTCGGTGTAGAATTTTTTGGATACATCCAAATCTTTGCAGGCAATACCTACATGGTCAACACAAATTACTTTGAACATTTTTAATTCCTCCTTAAAGAATTATTTGGTGGTTTTATTTCAAAACTTTACCAACAATGTCATTAACTACAGAGTACGGCTCAATGCGTCAAATTCATCGGTAGCTACAACGTTTTTGTCAATGTAGCGGTTAACTTTGTCGTTAAGCATCGCGGTAACCTCGTTTTTAATACGGGCTTTGCGGATTTTAACGATTTCGCCGCTTTCGGTCAGATATTTCTGATGATCCTCGATGGAATCAACTACTGCCTCTATACCTTCACCCTTGCTGGCAATGGTCCGGTTGATCGGCGGACGCCAGCTAACATGTTCGGGATTTAATTCCAACATCATTTCAATCTCTATGTTGAGCTTGTCTGTGCCCTCACGATCTGCTTTGTTAATTGTGAACAAGTCACCGATCTCAAGTATACCTGCTTTAATAGCCTGGATATCATCACCCATGCCGGGGATTACAACAACCATGGTAGTATCAGCAGTTTTAACGATGTCAACTTCGGACTGGCCTACGCCTACGGTTTCAATAATGATGATATCAAAACCAAATGCGTCCATCAGTTTAACTGCATCGCCTGCTTTTTGGGATAAGCCGCCAAGGCTGCCACGGGTAGCCATAGAACGGACAAAAATGCCTTCATCTGAAGACAGGTCCAGCATTCTGATACGGTCGCCAAGGATAGCGCCGCCGGAGAACGGACTGGTAGGGTCAACTGCTATAATGCCAACAGTTTTGCCGCGTTTGCGGAATTCTTTGGCAAGTTTATCGGTCAAAGTACTTTTGCCAGCACCCGGAGGTCCGGTTATACCAATGACATAAGCATTGCCGGTGTGGGGATATAAAGCCGTCATGATTTCAACGGCATTGTCATACTCGTTTTCAACGGCCGTAATTGCTTTGGCCAGTGCTAAACGGTTGTGGTTTAATACGCCTTCAACAATGTTCAAATTTCACACCGCCTTGTTGAGGTCTGATAAAAATTTAATGGTTGCAAGGCGGACGAGCCGCCTTGCAAATTTTTAAGACCTAAATTATTTTACGTTTGCGTTGATGAAGTCAACGATAGCGCTGGTCGGGGTGCCCGGAGTGAATACTTCGGCAATGCCAGCAGCTTTCAGGCCCGGGATGTCAGCGTCAGGAATTACGCCGCCGCCGATAACCAGAACATCGTTCAGGCCTTTTTCTTTCAAAAGTTCTACAACTTTCGGGAAAAGGGTGTTGTGAGCGCCGGAGAGCAGGCTCAGAGCAACAACTTTTACGTCGTCCTGCAGAGCAGCTTCAGCGATCTGTTCCGGGGTCAGACGGATACCGGTATAAATTACTTCAAAACCAGCGTCGCGCAATGCACGAGCTACAACTTTAGCACCGCGGTCATGTCCATCAAGACCCGGTTTTGCTACTAAAACTCTGATATTAGACATTATCTACTTACCTCCCTATTATTGTTGGCTAAGTGTTTATTACAGCTGGGTATGAGCCTGGTATTCGCCGAATACTTCTCTCATTACGCCGCAGATTTCGCCTTCGGTTGCATAAGCTTTAACAGCGTCGAGGATCAAAGGCATCAGGTTAACGCTTTCATCAGCGCAGCCTGCTTTAAGAGCAGCCAGGGTTTCGTCAACTTTAGCCTGGTCACGACGAGCTTTCAATGCAGCGATTTTTTCAGCCTGCAGTTTGCCTACGGAACCGTCTACGCGGAGCAGGTTTTTCGGGGGTTCTTCTTCCTGCTGGAATTTGTTAACGCCAACGATAATACGGTTGCCTTTTTCAACGTCCATCTGCCATTTGTAAGCGGAATCCTGAATTTCTTTCTGGATGTAGCCTTTAGCAATAGCTTCCGGAGCGCCACCGAGTTCATCAATTTTCTTGATGTATTCCCAAGCTTCAGCTTCGATCTTGTTGGTCAAAGCTTCTACATAGTAGGAGCCGCCGAGCGGATCGATGGTGTCAGCCAGGCCGGATTCATAAGCAACGATCTGCTGAGTACGCAGAGCGATGGTTACAGATTCAGTGGTCGGCAGAGCCAGTGCTTCGTCTTTGGAGTTGGTGTGCAGGGACTGGGTACCACCCATTACAGCTGCTGCAGTCTGCAGAGCAACACGAACGATGTTGTTGTTCGGCTGCTGAGCGGTCAGCATGGAACCAGCGGTCTGAGTATGTACGCGGAGCATCATGGATTTCGGTTTTTTAGCGCCGAAACGTTCTTTCATAACTTTAGCCCATACACGACGGGAAGCGCGGAATTTAGCAACTTCTTCGAGTACGTTGTTGTGTGCATTCCAGAAGAAGGACAGACGGCCTGCGAAAGCGTCAACGTCCATACCAGCTTTGATAGCAGCTTCTACATAAGCAATGCCGTCAGCGATGGTGAATGCGATTTCCTGAGAAGCGGTGGAACCAGCTTCACGGATGTGGTAACCGGAAATGGAGATGGTGTTCCACAGCGGTACATTTTTGGAGCAATATTCAAAAATGTTGGTGATCAAACGCATGGAAGGTTTCGGCGGGAAAATGTAGGTGCCGCGAGCAGCATATTCTTTCAGGATATCGTTCTGAATGGTGCCGCGGAGTTTGTCAGCGGAAACACCCTGTTTTTCAGCAACTGCGATGTACATGCAGAGCAGTACGGAAGCAGGAGCGTTGATGGTCATAGAAGTGGAAACTTTGTCCAGAGGAATACCGTCGAACAGGATTTCCATATCTGCCAGGGAGTCGATAGCTACGCCTACTTTACCAACTTCGCCTTCGGACATCGGATCGGTGGAATCATAACCAATCTGGGTCGGGAGGTCGAACGCGCAGGAGAGGCCGCTGCCGCCGTTAGCCAGCAAATATTTGTAACGTTTGTTGGATTCTTCAGCAGTGGAGAAACCAGCATACATACGCATGGTCCAGAAACGGCCACGATACATGGTCGGCTGTACGCCACGGGTGAAAGGATATTCGCCAGGGAAACCGAGGTCTCTTTCATAGTCGAAACCTTCGATGTCAAGCGGAGTGTAGAGTCTGTTAGGCTCCAGGTTTGCGCGTTCAGGGGTTTTAACCAGTTTAGCTTCTACATCTTCATGATATTTAGCTAAGCCAGCTTTCAGAGTTTCAATTGACATTCTCAAATCCTCCTTAAAATTTTTGTTTTCATACTATGGTTGGACAGCCACAGTACGGTGAGAGTGTCCGTCAAAGACGGTCTATGGCAAAGCCTTTCGGCTTCGTCAACAAATTATATTAAGCTGTGCCGGAGGACTTGCTACCGCCGGCACAGGCTTAAGCCCCAATTAATATGGGATTATTTTTCCATGGTGCCGGTTTTGTTGAAGCGGTTATGGAAATCGAAAGCTTCTTCGAGCAGATGCGGGGTCTGGCTGTTGCCGCAAGCTTCGCAAGCTCTGTGGAAGTAATCCAGCAGCAACGGCTGATATTTCGGGTTAGCAATCTGATCGATGATGATCGGAGCTTTTTCTTTCGGGGTCAGGCCACGGAGGTCAGCAACGCCGCGTTCGGAAACGATAACGTCAACGTCGAGGGTTGCATGGTCGATGTGGCTGCAGAACGGAACAACGGAGCTGATTTTGCCGCCTTTAGCAAGAGAGTTGGTGAAGAATACGGTGAGGTAGCCGTTACGAGCAAAGTCGCCGGAACCGCCAACGCCGTTCATCAACTTGGTGCCGCAGATATGGGTGGAGTTTACGTTGCCGTAAATATCAACTTCAATAGCGGTGTTCATTGCGATAACGCCGATACGACGTGCAACTTCAGGGCTGTTGGAGATTTCCTGCGGACGGAGAATCAGGTACGGTTTGTAATGGTCAAGGTTTTCATAGAATTTCTTCTGGCATTCCGGAGACGGAGTCAGAGCGGTGCCGGAAGCAACACGGAGTTTGCCTGCGTCGATGAGGTCAAACATGCCGTCCTGGATAACTTCGGTGTAAACGGTGAGGTCTTCAAAGTCGGAGTTTACAAGGCCGTTGATAACAGCGTTAGCAACGGAGCCTACGCCGGACTGCAGCGGAAGCAGGTTTTTCGGCAGGCGGCCTTCTGCAACTTCTTTTTTGAAGAAAGCAACAAGGTTTTCACCCATGTGTTTAGCGTCGTCGTCGATTTCGCCGAGCGGACGAACTTTATCAGTAATGTCGCAAGGAACAACGGCAACGATTTTGTCGAGTTCGCAAGGAATGTACGGAGTGCCGATACGGTCTTCCGGTTTGGTGATAGGAATCGGCTGACGGTTCGGAGGATCAAGAGGTACATAGGAGTCATGCATGCCTTCCAGACCTGCCGGTTGGCTGGTGTTAACTTCTACGATAACTTTTTTAGCGCCAGCTACATAAGAGGAGCTGTTGCCCATAGAGGTGGTCGGGATAAGGCCTACTTTGCCATCGCCGAGGTCGTTGATTTTGCAGACTTCAACGATTGCTACGTCTACGCCTTTGCGGTTTGCCATGAAGCCATAGCGAACCATTTGCGCCATATGGCTCAGATGGATGTCGGCATATTTTACTTTACCTTCGTTGATAGCTTTGCGGAGGGTGCCGTTGGTCTGATAAGGAAGACGGCGGTCCATAATGCCGGCTTCTACCATTGCCTGGTCAATTTCAGGGCCTACAGAAGCGCCGGTCCAAACGTTAACTTTGAAGTCGGTGCCTTTGTATCTTTCAGACAGGGCAAGAGGTACAGCTTTCGGATAGCCAGACGGAGTAAAGCCGCTGACACCCAAGTTGTCACCATTTTGAATAAAATCGGTTGCGGCTTCGGCGCTCATAACTTTGCCCGCAACCGCATCACAAATACGATCTTTAATATCGATCATGTTCCTTCCTCCTTGAAGTTTAATATATATGGTTTCTGCCTTGCGGCACTCAACTTATCCGGCGAAAAATACCTTACAACGCGCAGGCGTTTAACATACTGTCCGCCAAATAAGGTAAACCCATAACATAAAAAAGGAGCACTTTAGTGTTATCCCGAAATTTAAATAATTACTTAAATAACGCCAAGTGCCAGCTCACGCTTTTCCGTGGCAGGCACGCCCGGACTGTAAGCTGCCGGCCTGCGGCTTTCATCGGGGCTCCGCTTCCCTTTTGTCTGCCCAAGCCTTAATATACCTTCTTCTTGTTCTATATATACTTCGACACCACAAATAAAATTCCTTCTAACGGTTTTTAATTTGTGATATTTTTTTGAATTTTTTCTATTCTTATTATACCACAGAATGCAACAAGATATTTTCTGAAATTTCAAGTCAATTTAATTCTGCGGATGGCTTTTTTGACCCATACAATATAATAACAGCAAAATTGTAACATGGCAAGTGTTTTGTTTACAATTTTAAAAGAAATACCCTTCGGACTCCAAAGTCCAAAGGGTATTTTATAGCATTTAATTAGTATTTTTAACGTATTTGCTGATGATAGTGCGTGTGCAGTAGACTGTGTGCTTTTTCTCCAAGCGGTTTGCCCAGCCAAGTTTTATAAAGCTCAATAATTTCAGGGTTTTCGTGTGATTTTCGTAACTCATTAGCCCTGTCACAGTCAAACAGTCCCTCTCTGCGCAGTTTTCTGATTTCCGCATTGACGGGCACGGGCTGTCCGCCGCCGCCAATGCAGCCGCCGGGGCACGCCATTACTTCAATAAACTGGTAATCGGCCGTGCCGTTTTTAACGCGTTCCATCATCGCCATGGCGGATTTAAGCGTATGCACTACGGCAATTTTTACTTTTTTGCCGGCAATTTCAAGTTCCGCCTCGCGGGTATATTCCATGCCGCGTACTTCGTTGTAATCAACGCGCGGCAGGTTCTCGCCCGTTAAAACGTCGGCCACGGTACGCAGGGCAGCTTCCATAACGCCGCCGGTAGTGCCGAAGATAACGCCTGCGCCGGTGCCTGTTCCGAGCGGGGAATCGAACTGTTCTTCGTTAAGATGTTTGAAGTCGATGCCTGCTTCGCGGATCATGCGGCCCAGTTCGCGCGTGGTAATGACGATATCGACGTCGCGGTAACCGGAAGCGCACATTTCCGGCCTTGCTGCTTCCGCCTTTTTAGCGGTGCAGGGCATAACGGAAACGCTGACGATTTTGGCAGGGTCGATGCCTGCTTTTTCGGCAAAGTAGGTTTTGGCAACCGCGCCGAACATCTGCTGCGGCGATTTGGCGCTGGAAAGATGGTCAAGCAGTTCAGGGTATTTCAGCTCAATCATGTTTACCCAACCCGGGCTGCACGAGGTAATCATCGGCAGCACGCCGCCGTTCTGCAAGCGGTCAATAAATTCGTAGCCTTCTTCCATAATGGTAAGGTCGGCGGAAAAATCGGTATCAAAAACTTTGTCAAAGCCAAGGTGGCGCAGGGCTGCAACCATTTTGCCGGTTACAATGCTGCCCGGCTCCATGCCAAGCTCCTCGCCGATAGCGACGCGCACGGAAGGCGCGGTCTGCACGATAACAACCTTATCCGGGTCGTTAATGGCGTCCCAGACTTTTTCGGTATCGTCGCGTTCCACAATCGCACCGGTCGGGCAAACGCTGGCACACTGGCCGCAGAAGCTGCACGCAACCTGCCCAAGGTCAAGTTCAAACGCGGTGGAAACAATGGTATCAAAGCCGCGGTTGGCAAAGCTGTAAACGTTCATGCCCTGCACATCGCGGCAAACGCGGATGCAGCGGCCGCAGAGGATGCATTTTTCCTGGTCGCGCACAAGGCTCGGGTTGCTGCCGTCAATGGTATGGGCTTTGCGCGCGCCGCCTTCAAAGCGGATTTTGCGCAGGCCGAGGTCGGCGGCAATTTTTTGCAGTTCGCAGTCGCCGCTTTTCTGGCAGGAAAGGCAGTCTTTAGGATGGTTGGCAAGCAGAAGCTCAACCACCATACGGCGTGCCGCACGGACTTTGGGAGTGTTGGTTTTAACCACCATGCCTTCGGCAACCGGATATACGCAGGAGGCAACAAGGCTTCTGGCGCCGCTTGCTTCTACCACGCACAGGCGGCAGGCGCCTTCGGGAGCAAGCTCCGGATGGTAGCACAGGGTCGGGATATAAATGCCAGCACTGCGTGCGGCTTCTAATATAGTAGAGTTTTTAGGGGCCTGTACAGTCTGCCCATTGATTGTCAAGGTAACCATTTCCATTTTTATGCCCCCCTTAACCCTTTACGATAGCCTTAAACGGGCACGCTGCCATGCAGGAGCCGCATTTAATGCATTTAGCTGCGTCGATAACGTGCTGGCTGCGCGGCTGGCCGCTGATGGCCTGAACCGGGCACTGGCGTGCGCAGAGACCGCAGCCTTTACATTTATCGGTAATGAAATAGTTGGAAAGTTTTTCGCAAACGCCGGCCGGGCAGCGTTTTTCTTTAATGTGCGCTTCGTACTCATCGCGGAAGTATTTCAGCGTGCTGAGTACCGGGTTTGGCGCGGTCTGGCCGAGGCCGCAGAGCGCGGTTTCCTTAATGTTGCCGGCAAGTTCTTCCAGCAGCTCGATATCGCCTTCTCGCCCCTGCCCTTCGGTAATGCGGGTTAAAATTTCCAGCATACGCTTGGTGCCTTCGCGGCAGGGCGTACATTTACCGCAGGATTCGGACTGCGTAAAGTTAAGGAAGAATTTGGCAACGTCAACCATGCAGGT
>CASEGD010000048.1 GCA_949287345.1 uncultured Phascolarctobacterium sp.
ATACTTATAAATGGCTGGTACTTACCAGCGCCAACGGCGTTAAAGCCTTCTTTGCACGCTTAACTGCGGCAGGCAAGGACGCACGCGCACTGGCAGGCATTAAAATTGCCGCTATCGGCTGCGGCACTGCCAAAGCACTGGCAAACTGCGGCTTAACCGCCGATTTGGTGCCCGCAACCTATAAAGCCGAAGAACTTGCAGAAGCCATGAGCGCAGAACTTGCCCAAGGCGACAAGGTATTGCTGCCCCGCGCTAAAGAAGCGCGCGAGGTGCTGCCCGAAACGCTGCGCAAACTGGGCGCGGAAATAGACGTTATCACCGCCTACGAAACCGTCGCTGTTTGCGATAACACCGACGAACTCATCGCCGCACTGCAAAATAAAGAGGTGGACATGGTTACCTTCACCAGCTCCAGCACCGTTACCAACTTCCTTAAAGTGCTGGGCTGCAAAAAAGAGCTGCTGGACGGCGTTGCCTACGCAGCTATCGGCCCCGTAACCGCCGCCACCTGCAACAAAAACGGTATAACACCCGCCGTAACCGCCGGTACTTTTACCATCGCCGGTTTAACGGATGCCATAAAAAGCTATTACACTAAGGAGTGATCAAGATGGGCTTCCCCATTTACCGTCCGCGCCGCACGCGCGCAACCGCGAACCTGCGCAGCATGATCCGCGAAAACAAACTTTCCGTTGAAGATTTGATTTACCCGCTCTTTGTCGTTCCCGGCAAAAATGTTAAAAACGAAATCGAATCCCTGCCCGGCAACTACCATTGGTCGCTTGACCGCCTGCCGGAAGTGCTGGACGAAATCGTTGATTTGAAAATCCCTGCCGTTATTCTGTTCGGCATCCCTTCTTATAAAAACGCAACCGGCAGCAGCGCCTGGGATATGGAAGAACCCGTGCAGCAGGCCTGCCGCCTGATTAAGGAAAAATACCCCAACCTTGTAATCGTTACCGATGTGTGCCTGTGCGAATACACCGAGCACGGCCACTGCGGCGTACTGGAAAACGGCTGCACCGTCAACAACGACGCTACCCTGCCGCTGCTGGCCAAAGTTGCCGTATCCCATGCCAAAGCAGGCGCCGACATCATCGCCCCTTCCAACATGATGGACGGTTATGTGCAGGCTATCCGCGCCGCGCTGGACGAAAACGGCTTCAGCCATGTTTCCATTATGGCTTATTCCGCTAAATACGCTTCTTCCTACTACGGCCCGTTCCGCGCCGCTGCCGATTCCACACCGAGCGCAGGCGACCGCAAGGGCTACCAGATGGACCCCGCCAACAGCGACGAAGCATTGCGCGAAGTTGAACTGGATATTGAAGAAGGCGCAGATATCGTTATGGTTAAACCGGCGCTGGCATTTATGGATATCATCCGCCGCGTAAAGGATACTTTTAACCGCCCGCTGTGCGTTTACAATGTCAGCGGCGAATACGCCATGGTTAAAGCCGCAGCCCAAAAAGGCTGGATTGACGAAAAACGCATCGTTATGGAAACGCTGACCGGTTTTAAACGTGCCGGCGCGAAAATGATTATTACCTACCACGCTCTTGACGCAGCACGCTGGCTGCGCGAAGAATAAGGAGGCATCTATGCAGCACGCAAAATCCGAAGCGGCTTTTGAAGAAGCCAAACAATATATCCCCGGCGGCGTTAACAGCCCCGTGCGTTCGTTCCGCAGCGTCGGCGGCGTTCCGCCGATTATCGCAGGCGGCAGCGGCAGCAAGCTGACCGACATCGACGGCAACGAATACATTGATTACGTTTTAAGCTACGGCCCGCTGCTTTTGGGTCATGCTCATCCGGTTGTTACCGAAGCCATTAAAAAGGCTGCCGAAAAAGGCTCGTCCTACGGCGCACCGACGCTGGCTGAAACCGAGCTTGCCAAATTAGTTTGCCGTTTAGTGCCTCCCATGGATATGGTACGCATGGTAAACAGCGGCACCGAAGCAACCATGAGCGCCTTGCGTCTGGCACGCGCTTACACCGGTCGCGACAACATTGTTAAATTCATCGGCTGCTACCACGGCCATCACGACAGTTTGCTTGTAAAAGCAGGCAGCGGCGCCGCAACGCTCGGCGTACCCGACAGCCCGGGCGTACCGAAAAATGTTGCCGCCAACACCATTACCATTCCGTTCAACGACGAAGCTGCGTTGGAAGAAGTTTTCCGCGCGCAGGGCGAAACCATTGCCGCCGTTATTATGGAACCTACCCCCGGCAACATGGGTTTAGTTCTTCCAAAGGACGGCTACCTTGCCAAAGTACGCGAAATTACCCAAAGATACGGCGCACTCCTTATCTGCGACGAAGTTATGAGCGGCTTCCGTTCCTGTCAGGGCGGTTCGCAGGCGCTGTACGGCATCAACCCCGATATCACCTGCTTAGGTAAAGTTATCGGCGGCGGACTGCCGGTAGCTGCTTACGGCGGCAAGCGTGAGATTATGGAAAAGGTTGCGCCGGTCGGTCCGATGTATCAGGCCGGTACTTTAAGCGGCAACCCGCTGGCTATGGCAGCAGGCATCGCCAACTTGACTTATATGGAAGAACATAATGTATGCGCCACACTGGAAAGCCACGCGGCAATCCTCGTCGGCGGTCTGGAACGTGCAGCGGCTAAAGCAGGCGTGCCCGTGCAGTGCCACCGTTTAGGCTCGATGTTTACCGTTTTCTTTAACGATAAACCCGTTACCGATTACGCATCGGCCTGCGCCAGTGATTTGGACGCTTTCCGCATTTACTTCCACAGCATGCTGGAACAGGACATTTACCTGCCGCCGTCCCAGTTTGAAACCAACTTCATCTCGCTGGCACATACGCCGGACGACATTGCCAAAACCATTGCCGCCGCCGAGAAAGCCTTCCGCGATGTAGCAGCAAGCAAAAAATAAAACCCAAAAATTAAACGCCATCAGGATTAACCTAAATTATTCCTGATGGCGTTTTTATTATTTATTTTTTCGTTAACCATTGGTGGTTATTTAACCGAATTTATAACTATAATAAATCCAATCCGTTTTTTGTCAAGCAAAGGCTTATTTAACTATTACATTTTTAACAGCCTGACGGATTTTATCCATGCCGTTTTTGGTGGAAGCAAGGCTGTCGATATACATCATGGAATACTGAGCGCCGATGTAGTTGCGGAAGCGGTTGAAATGTTCGCCTTCCAGACCTGCTTTACTCATGCCGTAATCTTTGGCAGCAATTTCTTTAAGGATTGCCACAGATTTCTGGCAGGCCGGACCGCTGAGCACGAAGTCATGGTCGCCGAGGCTGGTGATATAGCCCTCCTGCTTATGCGGAGTCGGAATGGTGTCTTTGGAAGTAACAAGGCCGAGTTTTTCGGCGTCCTTACCGGCAATTATAGCAGCTGCTTTCAGGTAACCGGCAACTATCTGCTCGTCCTTGCCACTGGGAATGGTATGCGCGCAAGCCTGTGCAACAATTTCTTCAACCGGGAAGCCGCGGTAAATAACTTCGGCGATGCTAAAAATGTGGTGCGCACCGGTGCCTGCAATCTGATATTCGGTCAGGGAGGACTGGTCTTTCTGCCACTGGAACACCAGCGGTTTTGCCAGATCGTGCAGTGCCTGTGCGGCAATTACAATGTCATGGCTGATGGCGCTGTTGAACAGGCCGGTATAGGTGTTGTAAATGCCTTCGGAAATTTGCAGGTTGGCTGCGGTATGCGTTGCAAGCCCACCCGGATAAGCGTGGTGGCTGGCGTAACCACTGCCCGGCGCAGAATAAAACGGCTGCGGCAGGCCGCCGTTATACGGAGGCATAAAGTTTTCCAGCGAAGTTTTGCTGCTGTCAAGGAGTCCTGCTGCTACCAGCTTATTATAAACGGTGCGTTTGCTGCCCGGCAGCTGGTAATTGTTCATAAATGTCGGCACGGGGTTGTTGATTATGTCCATCGTCATGCGTGCCAACGAACGGTCCTGAATAGTTTTAACAGCGTCTTTAATCTTCTGGTAAGAAAGCTGCACCAGTTCGGAATTGGCTGCCATCGTAACAGCGTCCGGCAAATTGTTGTAAGCGGCTGCCTTAACTTTAGCGCCTGCCGCAAAGCTCATGCCCGGCATGTTCAGCATAGCTGCGCCGATAGCGGCACCGGCAGTCATCTGCAAAAATTTTCTGCGCGACATTTTGTCGTTCAAATTCGTCATTTTAACTCCTCCAATTTCAAGAGTATTCTAAACTATTTTGATTATAACGAATGATTATTTAAACTCCATTAAGCCGGTGTAAAAATTTAAGTGCCCCAACAGCCGTTTACGTAAAATTGTGCAAAAAAATAAGGCACACGCCATAGCGCATGCCGTAAATTTTTTATTTTATTCTGCGTTTTCCTGTTCTTCTACTTGGAGCGCTGCCAGGCTGAACTCAGTAATTTTTGCGTTTTTATCCAGCGTGAACACAATGCTTACGGCCGGTTCGCGGTTAAAGGACGCGATATAGGTCAGGCGGTCGGCTTTGTCAAAGCGTTCAAAAGCGAAGAATTTGGTTTCCTTATGGTTGCCGAATTTTTCCTTAACCTGACGCTGCATAGCGATAAAGGTGTTGACGTTCATGTTTTTTGCAAGGTCGGCGCTCATGGCTTTTTCAGCGTCCTTATAGCCCAGCGTGTCGCTGGCAACCAACGCCGTAATAACCTTCTGCGCCGAATTTTCCGCGCTGTTCAGGGCACTGCTGTTTTCTGTCGCAAAGCAGCTTGCCGCAAAAGCCAGCGTTAAAAGCGTAGTCAGCAAAACAATAAATTTTTTCATAAAATCGCCTCCGGTTTAATTTTAATATTTAACCGCTTGCGCGGATTATTTACAGCTTAACATATACATCGGGTCAACATACTCGCCGTCAACCAGCACTTCAAAATGAACATGCGGTCCGGTGCTGTAACCGCTGCTGCCTGCAAAACCGATGAAGTCACCCTTGCGCACAACCTGTCCTTCTTCAACGGCAATACCGCTCATGTGCCCGTAAGCAGTTTCGTAACCGTTGCCGTGGTCAAGCTTTACGTAACGCCCGTAGCCGCCGTTCCAGCAGGCCATTTCCACCGTGCCTGCCGCCGCTGCATACACCGGCGCGCCAAAATCAACGGCAATGTCGATGCCGGGGTGCCAGTCGTAACCGCCGCCAATCGGCGCCATGCGCCCGCCGTAATCCGAACTGATTACGCCGCCTTCCGTCGGCCACAAATCGGGAAAAGCGTTCAGCGAATTGCTGCGTTTTTCCATCGCTGCCAGCAGCTCTTTCATCGAAGCTTTTTTATCGTCAATCTGCTGTTTGATGTTTTTGTTCTGCACTTCCAAGACGCCAAGCTGCTCCGGCATGTTCATCCCGGCCGGGCCGCCCTGCCCCATGTATTCCGGCTTCACCGCCGTGCTTTCGTCCTGCGCTGCCGTGCCCAGCTGCAAACCTGCTTCCGGGTCGCGTATCAGCGCGCGGCGCAAACGGCTTTCCAGCGTCGCCATTTCGTTCATGTCGCGCAGCATTTTTTCGTTGTCGTCCAAAAGGCTTTGCATGCGCTCCTCATATTCCGCCTTATGCGCGCGGTAATCGGCAAACTCCTGCTGCAAGCCGTGGTAACGCATAAACGCATACGCCGCGTAAACGCCAAAGCCCACTGCCGCCACAGCCAGCACCGCCGCCGCCTTAAACGCCAGCGCCGGTATTTTGCGCGTTTTGCCTTCCGGCGATGTAAATGTATAAAACTTATCGCTCATTATTATTCCCTCTTATTTAAAATAACCAACACGCTGACCCAACGCCAGCACCCTGCGCCCGATGAACGGAATATCCTCAAGGTCGTCCTTGTTCAAGCCGCCGACGCCAGCCAGCGCAACTGCGTACACCGGCATGGCAACAGCCATTGCAGCAAAGATGGACCATGCACCCCAGCCCGCACCGACAAGCAGCACGCCGTACACCGCCGCGCCCATAGCCGCCGACGCCAGCGCCGGTTTAATAATGCCGCCGATGCTTAACGAATAATGCGCGTGCTTGTAAATAAACAGCATGTTCAGCACAGCCGCAATGCCAAAATCGGCCAGCGTCGCTATAGAAGCGCCGTTAATGCCAAGTTCCGGCTGCGCCGTCAGCACCCAGCTTAAGCAAACCTTAACAGCCGCCGCCAAAATCATGGCTATAACAGGCAGCGCCGTTTTGCCAAGCCCCTGCAAAATGCCGGTACTTATCTGGTGCAAACCCAAAAGGAAAATACCAAAGCTCATGGTGCGGATTGCGCCCGCCGCGCCCGGTGCGTTATAAATCAGCGCCGCCACATCGCCCGCCAGCAAATACAAACCGACGGAACACGGCAGGGTAATAATCATCGCCACGCGGAAGGCCGTGCTGATTTTTGCCTTAATGCCCGCCGCATCTTTCAGCGTGCGCGATTCGGAAATCGCAGGCACAAGGTTTATCGTCATCGCCGCCGTAAAAATGGTGGCAAGGTTTACCAACGGCACCGCCATACCGGTTAAGTAGCCGAACAGCTCCGTCGATTCGCCGACGGAAAAGCCCGCCGCTTCCAACCGCTGCGGCACAATAAGCAAATCCAGATTGGCAACTACCGGCAGCATCAGGCTTGACATTGATACCGGCAGCGCCAGTTTTAACAATCGCGTAATAATCTTGCGGGCACTTTCCGGCTCTTTCGTCATCGCCGCGCCCTGCATTTTATCTTTCAGGCTGCGTTTAAGGCGCGCGTAAAACCACATCAGCACCAACAGCGCGCAGAACGCGCCCACGCCCGCGCCCATGCTTGCGCCGCCAGCTGCGTATTCCAGCCCGTACGGCATAAACATATAGGCAAAAACAATCATCGTCACAACGCGCATCAGCTGCTCCACCACTTCGGAAGCCGCTGTCGGCGTCATAATCTGCCAGCCCTGCAAATATCCGCGGAAGCTGGCAAGGAAGGTTACAAAAAATACCGCCGGTGCCAGCGCGATAATGGAATAATAAGCGCGCGCGTCGCGAATCCAGTGGTTGTCAATCAGCCAGCCTGCACCAAACCACAGCGCCGAGCTGAACACCAGGCCGCTTAAAAACAGCAGCCGCAGCGATACGTTGAACACTCTTTTCGCGCCGAAGAAATCATTCTCCGCCACTTTTTCCGCCGTAATGATGGAAATAGCCACCGGTATGCCCGCCGACGAAACAGTTATCGCCATCAGGTAAATCGGAAAGCCCATCTGGTACAGCCCGATGCCCTCGCCGCCGAGGATGCGCGAAAGGATAATCCAGTTCAGCGAGCCGATGATTTTTACCACCATGCTGGAGGCCGTAAGGATTAACGTGCCCTTCAAAAATTTTTTGTTGCCTGTGCTGCCATTATTTTCTGACATACGCGCCGTCCTGTTCTACAAATAAATACTCATTATAATTATCTCTTTAAAAACGTATTTTGACAAGTCTTTTGCAATTCTTTTCACAAATTCTTCCGCTTTGGCAGATAGCTTATTGCACTTTGGCCGTTAAATTGCTACAATTAAATATATAAATTACGGACGGAGGTTAAACGATGAAAAAATTACTTGCTTGTTCCCTCATCGCCATGCTGGCCTGCGGCGCACTTTTAACAGGCTGCGGCGGCGATAAAAAAGACGAAGCGGCTGCCGGTAAAACCAA
>CASEGD010000049.1 GCA_949287345.1 uncultured Phascolarctobacterium sp.
ACCATATCCATAAACGGTATGCCCATGCCTACCTTGCGGGTAATGCGGGTGGTTACAAACGGGTCGCGCACTTTTTTAACCATTTCTTCGGTCATGCCGCGCCCGTCGTCCGCAATGGCAAAGGTAAAATAGCCGTCTTCGTTTTCGTTGATATCTATCTGTACATGGTGCGCGCCTGCCTCAATCGAGTTCTGCGCCAAATCCAGTATATGCAGTGAAAGCTCTCTCATAATTACTGGTATTTTGCCAGAATGGCCGGTAATTTATCGGGCGTCAGGCGTCCGTGGGTGTCTTCGTTTACCTGCATAACCGGTGCCAGGCCGCACGCGCCGATGCAGGCAACGGTTTCCAGCGTAAAGCGCAGGTCGTCCGTGGTGTGGCCTGCTTTAATGCCCAGCTCTTTTTCCAGCGCCAGCAAAATGTTTTTGCCGCCGCGCACATGGCAGGCAGTACCCTGGCATACGCGGATGATGTTGCGCCCGCGCGGATTAAGATGGAACTGGGAATAAAAAGTTACAACGCCGTAAATCTGCGAGATGGGCGTGCCGGTTTGTCTGGCAACATATTCCAGCGCATCCTTCGGCAGATAATTGTACAGGGACTGTACTTCCTGTAAAATCGGAATCAGCGCGCCCTTAACGCCTGCGTATTTGGCAAGGATAGCGTCGATGCGGGCCTTTTCCGGATTTTCGCCGCCGCAGCAGCTGCATGTTCTCTCCACAAAGCTCATGGTACATTCTCTCCTTATCTTTAAATTTAAATGTACAAGTATAACTATATCAAAATGCCGCTATATGTGCAATACTATTTGGCATGTATACTTTAAACAGTGTATACTATTTAGCCGTCACGTCTGGTGATGAAACAGCCCGGCTGCCAGCTGCGCCCTTCCGTGCCTTCAATGGCAAGCCGCAGTTCCGCCACCGTTAAATCCTTAACGGTAATCAGGTTTTTGGGGCCGCTTATAAAGCTGTCCATCATGTGCGCGTCGCTGTCGGTTACGTAGTTTAATCCGCCCAGCGGCATTTTTAATTTTTGTTCTTTCAATTCCTTAAGCCCCATCGGGCTGATTTCCGCCGCCGCCAGCCCCATATCGGAGGGCAGAAAGCCCAGCTGCATCAAAAGGCTGTACGATGGCCTGTCCACATGCGCGGCAATGGCAATGCCGCCCATGGCGTTAACCCTGCTGATAACCTCGCGTGCCGGAAGCTTTAACGGCCCCAACAGCATGCGTTCTTCTTCGGCGATGAAGTTATCGTCGTCATCGACAATGAACTGCGCGCCGAAACGCTCGGCATTGTTTTTCAGCCCGCTCATGTTGGTATCTACAACCTTCTGCCAGTCAGCCAGTTGCTCCAGCGTATCAAACAGCACTACAATGTGCGCT
This sequence comes from uncultured Phascolarctobacterium sp., assembly GCA_949287345.1. Classification (GTDB taxonomy): domain Bacteria; phylum Bacillota; class Negativicutes; order Acidaminococcales; family Acidaminococcaceae; genus Fusicatenibacter_A. The sequence continues at coordinate 1,388 of CASEGD010000049.1, forward strand.
TCCTCGCGGCATTCAACCTCCATGCCGGGAAACACCTTTACGCCGTACTGCTGCGCCGCTTTAACGGCAGCTGCCGCATTTGCCGAAGCGTTATGGTCGGTAATGGCAACGGCATCTACGCCGTACTGCGCCGCACGCAGCACAATGTGGTGGGGCGTCATTTCAATTTCCGCACAGGGCGAAAGCAAAGTATGGATGTGAAAATCCGCCAGCAGCGTTTTCATTTTCCGTTGGTAATGCCAAGGGCATATAACTGCCCGGCTACAACATAAGCAGGCAAATCTGTTGCGACAATGTTGATGTTGTTGGCGTCCGCTTTTTTCAGCGTGTCCTCCTCAACGGGCGCGCCGCCGGCAACAATTACCGCCGCCAGCCCGATTAAGGACGCAACCGCCGCCACGTTCTGATGCCCCTGCATCGTTACCCATACCATGCCAGGTTCGGCCTGCCCCATTACGTTGCTTAAAAGGTCGGAGGCATAGCCGCCGGTAACTTCCGTCTGCATATCGCCGGTATGCGTTAATAAATTAAGGTTTAAGCTGTTAATTACTTCCTTTATCTGCATCTTTTTCTTCTCCGTCATCGTTCAAATCCATGCTGCCGCCGGAAATAGGTATCTGTTTGGCAAGCTCCAGCATGCCCTGCGCCAGTTTTTTAACGCTGGCACGCAGTTTAAAAATACAATCAATTTCCGTTGCCTTGCCCTGCACAATGTCTTCCGCCAGGCACTGGCAGCTCGGTGCGCCGCACGCGCCGCAGTCAAGCCCGGGCAGCGAGTTAAGCACTTCTTCCATGCGTTCAAATTTCTTCATGGCTTCCATAATATCATCGTCCAACTGCATCATCGGGCGCGGCACCAGTTTTTTTATGTACGCTCCGGATTTTGGGAAGCCCTCGCAGGTCATGCTCCCTGCCATAGCTTCCAACCTGCCAGACGGTTCATGCTCACGCATTTTAGCAAGGCGCAGCTTCAGGTTCTTTTCCGCCACAAATTTATTTTCAGCCGTCAGCGGACCGCCGATACAGCCGCCGCTGCACGCGCTGCATTCCACATAATCAACGTCCGGCATTTTGTTCATGCTGATTTGTTCCAGCACGTCGTACACGTTTTCAATGCCGTGCACTGCCAGCCCGTTTTTAACGCCGATAGCGGCAAGTTCGCCGCCATAGCTGCCCCAGCCCATGCCGTAGGATGAGGAAGCGGTAATTTTTTTGCTCTCCTTCACGCTGCCGATGCTGCGCATCAATTTGCCGTAAATTTCCGAAATGGCAATGCTGCCGGTCAGCTGGGTATGCACAACATCAACCGACTGGCGGATGTTGGCGTCCTTGGACGGGCATGGAGCGAGGAACCACACGCCGATTTGCGAAGCATCAAGCCCAAGGCGTTCCATCGCTTCCTGCTTAACGTAAATCGCAGCTGCTTCCACCGGGGGCAAAACAGGCACAACCTGTTTGATAAGCTCGGGGAACTTAACCTGAATCAGCCGCAGCACCGCCGGGCAGGTACAGGAAATCAGCGGTTTGCGCCCGCCGTTGTAGTTTTTAATGTAGTCCGCTATTTCCAGGGAAATATACTCAGAAGCAACGGCAACATCAAAAATCTCGTCAAAACCCAAATGGCTTAAACCGCCGCGGATAACGTCCTCGGAAATTTCCGCCGGGAACTGCGCATACAGCGAAGGCGGCGGCAAAACAATATTATATTGGTAATCTTTTATTTGCTCCAGCTTGTCGGATACGCCCTCTACCGCGTGGTAAGGGCAGCGCTGCATACATTCGCCGCAGTCAATGCAGCGCGCTGGTATCAGCTCGGCCTTGCCGTTGCGCACACGGATAGCGTCCGTCGGGCAGGCCTTAACGCAGGTTACGCAGCCCCTGCACTTTTCCCGTACAAACCGGACAGAGTGAATATAACCTTCTGCCAATTATATCACCTCTTTTACAAGTCTTCGCTGATATGGTTAAACTCCATGGTGATGGACGTGCCTTCACCGATTTTGGATTGAATATCGAATTTATCGCTGCACTTCATCATGTTGGGCAGCCCCATGCCTGCGCCGAAGCCCATCTGGCGGATATAATCCGGCGCGGTGGACCAGCCCTCCTGCATCGCCAGCTTAATATCCGGTATGCCCGGGCCGTGGTCGCTGATGTTAATCACCGTATGGTCGGTAAAAATTTCGGCGTTTACGGTGCCGCCGCCCGCGTGGATGAGGACGTTCATTTCCGCCTCGTAAGTGCCGATGGCAACGCGGCGCACGATATCGGCCGGAATGCCGATTTTTTGCAGCATGCGCTTGATGTTGGCCGACGCTTCACCGGCGCGGTCAAAGTCGCCGCCGGCAACGTCATAGCTCATCTTAACCGATTTGGCTTCCGTCATAAGGAGCAGCCCCCTTCCTGCGAGCAGCCGCGCAGCCCTGCCACATATAAAAGGCCGCAGGCTTCAAACAGGGTTAAACCGGTAGAAAGCACCGGCATGCCCGCCTCACGCGCAAAGTTTAAAAAATCGGGCGAGGGCAGCTTGCCGCGCACAATGACGATGCCGCATAAATCGGTAATGCCCGCCGTGCGGATAACCTGTATATTGGTAAGGCCTGTACACAAAAGGGTATTGCATTTGGTAAAAGCCAGTACGTCGCTCATCAGGTCGCTGCCGCAGCAGGTTTCTGCCGGGCGGTCCATAAATTCTTCTCCCACAAGGATTTTAGCCTTTAAAACCCTTTGTACATCCTTTAAATTCATCTTTCCCTCCATAAAATTTAAATTTTCAGAATTCTATAAGTTTATTGTATCTTTTCTGCTCCGGTATGTAAAGCAATTTTCTGCCGTTCGTGTACAGGCAGCCTGTTGACGAGGCTGCACTGCATCATTACCATGCTTACGCACCAGAACATCAAGCCCATATCCATATTAAAATACACATGGTCGGTTAAGCCGCCTGCCAAAATGCCAACCAGCGCCGCCATGTAGCCCTGCCCCACGGCACGCAGCCACGGGCGCACGCCAAAACGCGCCAGCCTGTACGCATGCCACGCAAAAACCACAAGCATCAGCACAAACACTATCAGCCCGTGCCAGCCAAGCTCCGCTAAAATGTTCAGCATTAAATTATGGCAGTGGTACATTATTACGTTGGGGTTGTTCAAATAAAAATCGTATTCCGGGTAGATGTATTGAAACCCATACCAGCCTACGCCGAAGGGGTGTTCTTCAATAATAAACAGCGTGCTGTTAAGGTAGGCAAAGCGCAGGGCCACGCTGGTATCCTGCGTGCCGAAAATGCTCATCAGCCTGTGCCACACCGCGCCGTGCATTAAATACACGCCTGCCGCCGCGCCCGCCGCCAGCGGGATGAGCCATTTGCGCCAGAAGAACAAAAAGTAAAAGCCCAAAGCGCAGGCGCACGCCACCCAGTTGCCGCGCGAGAAGGTATAGATAAGGCTTATGCCAAGCACCGCTGCCAGAACAAGCAGCGCGTAACGGATTTTGCCCGCCGTTATTTTTACAAACGGCAGCGTAAAGCTGAGCAGCAAAACAAGGTAGCCCGCAAAAATATTGGGGTTAATCAATGTGCCGACGACGCGCGTTTTCAACTCCGGAAACTGCGACGGGTCCACCCACGGGTCGGTTGGCACCACGCCGGTAAAATGCTGGTACACACCCAAAAGCCCGTTGGCAAAACCAACTGCCAGCAGCGCCGCCAGTATCTGTAAGGGGCGCGGCCAGTCTTTGGGACTTGCCCAGTCAAAATCCAGTTTACCGTCGCCGCCATAATGCAAAACCAGCCACACCAAAAGCACGTACTGCCCCACAACATAACCAAAGTTGTAGGCAGATACCGCTTCATCCGCTGAAAAGCGCAATGAAAACCATGTTATGGCAAACAAAAGGTACAACAGTATTTGCAATGAAAGCGGCAGTACAGGCACACGCTTAATTTTGTGGTATTTAACGGCAACCGCAAAACCTGCCACAAAAGTTACCGCCACCATCAGCAGCGTAAACAGCTGGTTTAAGGGTATTACCGCCGCCGTAAACAGCAAAAGCAAATACACATATTTTTCTGCGCTGTGGTATTTGGTAAGCGCACCCATCAGTGGCACCGTGCCTTTTCTTCCAACAGGCGCGCCTTAAACGTGCCCACAAGGTACAGCGAACCGCAAATTATAACCACGCCGTTCTCGCCCGCTTCTGCCAATGCGTCAAGGTAAGCCGCGTAAACATCGCTGCGCGGTGCGGCGTTAGCGCCGATGAGCTGTGCCAGCACATCAGGCTTCGCGGCACGCTCGCCGCCGTCTGCCGGTACGGTATAAACCAGATCCATCGGGCGCACGATGGTATGCAGAACCTGCTGCATATCCTTATCGCCCATCATGCCGATAACGAACACTCTTTTCTGATCGGGGTAATATTTATCCAGTGCCTTGCGCAGCGCTTCCGCACCGTTGGGGTTATGCGCGCCGTCCAATATAACGTCCGGCTTTTGGGCAATGCGTTCCAGACGTCCGGGCCAGAAGGTATTGGCAACGCCGATATGCAAAGCAAGCTCGTTAATGCGGTCATCCTGCTTGGAAACCAGCTTCGCCGCCACAATCGCCACGCTGGCGTTGGCAATCTGATGTTCGCCGGGCAGCTTAATTTCGTAATCGCTGCTGTACACGTCACCAGCGTGCAGCGTAAAGGTCTGCCCGTCCATCGTGCTCTCTTTTTCCTCGCCCCAAAAGGCGCGGCCGTAAATGTATAAACGCGCCTGCTTAAACATGCTTACCGCGCGGATAGGCCCGATGGCCTCGTCACCCTCCGCTGCCGTTACCACCGGCACGTTGTCTTTAATAATGCCTGCCTTCTGCATGGCAATGCGTTCAATGGTGTTGCCCAGCTTGTCGCAGTGGTCAAGCGCCACGTTAGTGATAACGCTTACCACCGGCGTAATGACATTGGTGCTGTCCCATAAACCGCCCAGTCCGACTTCGATAACGGCATAATCAACCTTTTCCAGCGCAAAATGCAAAAAGGCTGCCGCCGTTAAAATTTCAAACTGCGTGGGCTGCTCGCACACGCCTTTTTTTACAATGCTGTCCGCCGCCTGCTTAACTGCGGTAAGCACCAGCGCAAAAGCATCGTCGGTAATGTCGTTGTTGTTAATGCTGATGCGCTCGTTGTATTTTACAAGGTGCGGCGAAACAAACTTGCCAACCTTTAAGTTACTGGCCAGCAAAATATTGGCAATCATGCTGCTGACGCTGCCCTTGCCGTTGGTGCCGGTTACATGCACGGTTTTAATTTTGTCCTGCGGGTTGTCAAGCTCCTTCAGCAGCGCTTCAATGCGCTCCATGCCAAGCTTGATGCCGAATTTGCCAAGGCTGTCCAAGTAAGCCAAACTTTCAGTATAATTCATTGTTCTTCTCCCGGTTGTTTAATATGCAAAACGGCGCGGTCAAAATGCCGCGCCGCAAATAAGACCTTTATTTAATTTTACTTTAATTCTGCCAAATATGCCATACGTTTTTTTACGGCTTCAATTTTACCGGTCAATTCTTCGGATTTGGCACGTTCTTTGGCAATAACGTCCTCCGGTGCTTTGGCAATGAAGCCCGCGTTGTTCAGCTTGCCGCTTACGCGCTGCAAATCTTTTTCCATAGTTGCCAGCTCTTTGCTTAAACGCTGGGTTTCTTTTTCAACGTCAATCAAACCTGCCAGCGGCAGATATACTTCAATGCCGGTAACAACGGCAGCCATGGCGTTTTCCGGTTTTTCGGCGTCTATAGCGCGCAGTTCAAGGTTATCAATGCCGCCCAAAAGTTTAATGTAGCTGTCATTAGCGGCAACTACTTCGCGCAGGTCGTCTGCCACAAGCAGCACTGCCGGTATTTTTTTGCCCGGGTTGGCGTTAACTTCAGCGCGCATATTGCGGATGGCTTTAATGCTGTCCATAATAGCGTTCATGCCGCGTTCAGCTTCGGGGTCGATGAGGGTTTCATCAGCCACGGGCCATTTGGAAATCATAATGCTTTCCGCCTCGTGCGGCAGGCACTGGTAAATTTCTTCGGTAATAAACGGCATGTACGGGTGCAAAAGCTTCATGGCAGATACCAGCACTGTTGCCAGCACATGCTGCGCGGTTGCGCGTTCTGCCGCCGCTTCCTTGTTGTAAAGGCGCGGTTTGGCAATTTCAATGTACCAGTCGCAAACTTCGCTCCAGATAAAGTCATAAATCGC
>CASEGD010000050.1 GCA_949287345.1 uncultured Phascolarctobacterium sp.
ACTTCATCATCCTTCCATAACTGCCCCGCACAGGCGGCGCAGGCAAATACATATCTTTTATAATTATAATACAAAATTGCATAAATTACAAAAGCGCTTGCGCTGATAAAAACAAAAAATCCCTGCTGAAAAACAGGGATTTTAAAAATTTTACTTAGTTTTAAAAATTACGCTGGTAGCTGATACCGATAATTTTGGTAAAGCTGTCGTGAGTATGGGCACGGCCGCCATTAAAGTCGCCTGCTCCTTTAAACTCAAACTGCAAATCGCCTACATCCATCCAGCCCAGTGCCAGTGCAACGGTCTGGTCTTTATCATTGTAGCGCGCGCCGATGGAATAAGTGCGGCGGTTGCCGGTCGGCACCATAAAATCGCCGCCTTCATAAGGAATGGAAGATTCATCATAAGCATAGCCTGCCATTACAGTATATTTATCGCTCAGCTTATGCTCGATACCGATGGCATAACGCCAACCGTCCTCCCAGTTTTTAGGATTATTGCTAGGGCCCATAGGAGTCATAATATTCAAAGCATCATAAGTGTCCCAACCGGTACGCACAGCATTCAATTCCACGCGAGTTTTATCATTAAACTTATGGCTGTAACCGATATGCCAGGATTCCGGCAACGTTACTTCACCGTAAGCATCACCGAAAACATGTTCTAGAGTTGGATGATTGTAAGCATTAAAATCTGCTTCCATGGAATGTTTAATACGGCTGCGGTATACAACGCCGATTTCGTTTTTATCGTCAAAAGCATAGTTGGCAGCAGCATTCCATCCCAAAGCATAACTTTCGCCTTTAGTATGAGTAGGTACAGCCCAAGGCGTTAATGTAGCATTTTTTTCCATTGTCAAACGCACATAGTTAATTTCCGCACCAACAGCTGCGCTCCATTTGTCATCAAATTTATGCGCAAAGGTCGGCGTAAGGCTTACGCCATCCAAACGTGAAACGAATGCATTGGTAGAAACAGGAGAATTACGTTCAAACTCTGAAACCATGGCAAAACGGCTGAAGGCACCGATACCGAACCAGTCTTTATCATTAATCTTTTTTACATAATAGCTGCCGGGCGCAAAACCAAAATGCACACGGTTATGGCCGCTATCATGAAACTCGCCTTTATACAAATCATAATCGCCATGCGGGCTAAGGTAAGTCACACTTGCTTTAAAAGCCTCGCCGTCCACCTTGGTAATGGAAGCCGGGTTGTATGCCACGTTGGCAGCATCGCCTTCGGCAAACATACGCGCGCCGCCCATGGCAACGCCTTCAGCACTCCACTCGTTAATGGCAAAGCCTTCAGCACCGGCAAGCTGCGGCACGGACAGGGCGCACAGTACGCCCATTGCGATAAGTTTATTTTTTACTTTCACGTCGTCACCCCTGTTTAAATTAGTACCTTACAAAAAAATACGCCCTCTGCAATTTGCAAAAGGCGTATTTAAAATTATCAGCCGTCAATGCCGCGGCGCAAAACAACCGGGCGTTGTTTCTCCCACGGTTTGTACTGCACGGTGCTGCAAAATTCGTAAGCTTTGTAGCGTTTGGCAGCGTCCGTTTCCTCTGCCGCTTTGGCTAAATCGCGCTCAGCAATGTCGTTGCGCGGGTAATATTTAAACGCTTCGGCGTAGATGTCGCTTGCTTTGGCATCGTCACCGGCGTTATGCGCGTCCTCCGCCAAAAATTTCAGCGCAAAATATTTGTACGGGTTTACGCCGTTGTTGTCCTTTTCGGCTTCCACCATCTGCTGCGCTTCCGTAACAGCCTGTTCTTCCTTGCCTGCTTCGCGCAGTACGGTCAGGCGGCGGTAAAACATATCGCCGCGCGCGCAGCTGTGAAAGGTATGCGTGTAAGCACGGGCAATGTCGTAAGCCTGCTGCAGATAAGTCAGCGCCGCTTCTTCGCTTTTTGCCAGCTTCCACACAATTTCGGCAATGTCGCGCAGGCACAAAACTTTGTGTTCCGCTTCACTCAAGCCGTATTCCGGGTCGTCGTCCATGTTTGGCTCAACCTCCACCACGGTGCTTAAAACGCGCATCGCGCTTTCGGTGTCGCCCATCCAGTACAGCGCGCGTCCCACAATAGAGCGGCATCGCCAGTCGTTATAATCCTGTATCATACCCACCGGCACGGGATATTCGCCGTTAGCCAGGCGGGATACATAGCCCATCCATTCCTGCTGGTCCATAATTTTTACCTCCTTATATATAAACGTTTTTGTTATCGTTCAGCGGTTTAATTATACCATATAATCAGCAGGGCTTAAATAAAAAAAGGCTGCGGCTCACACCGAAAGATGTGCGCACAGCAGCCTAAAATAAGGGAAAGCGTCTGTCAGGCAATGTATAAAAAATATCATTGCACAATGCAAATTATACACTCCTAACAGAGATTTGTCAAGTTTTTCTGTAAATTATTAAAATTATTAACTTTTTGTAACATTTATTACCTTCTATAAGTATCCAAACGGACTAAAGGCAAAAATTACTGTTCCTTTGCAGGTGATGCCTCAGGGATTTCGCCCTTAACATCTTCCCACACCACAAAGTTGGCCTTATTGAACCCGTTGAACGTCGTCGCCGATGCGGAGGTATACGCGCCGCAGATAGGCACAAGGATTAAGTCGCCCTCCTCCTGGCGCACCGTCATTTTGCCGCGGAACATAATATCCAGCGAATCGCAGCTCGGCCCTGCAAAAGTTGCCGCCACCTGCTCGCCTTCCTTAAAGCTGATAAGCTTGAAATCCCACTGGTCAAACAGCACGCCGGAAAAAGTTCCGTACAAGCCGTCGTCAAGGAAATACCACGGCTGCCCGCCGCGCTCCGTCACGCCGATGACGCTGGTAATAAGGTTCACCGCCGTACCGCAGATAAAGCGCCCCGGTTCGCACCAGATTTCCACGCCCGGAAAGTCCTCATCAAGGCGCGCGTTGATTTGCTTTAACATCTCCGTAAGGTTAAAACGCACCTTCGGTTCGGGGATGGGGAAGCCGCCGCCGATATCCATAATGCGCAGCTGCATGCCGTTGGCCGCAGCTTCTTCAAAAATTTCGCGCGCAATATCCAGCGCGTTCAAATATGGGTCGGCGCTCGTCGTCTGGCTGCCTACATGAAAGGCAATGCCCGCAGCGTCAAGCCCTGCCGCTTTCGCTTTCTGCAAAAGCTCCAAAGCCTGCTCACGGCCTGCGCCGAATTTTTTATTTAAGTCGACATGTGCCGAAGAATTATCTATCCTGATACGCAGGAGCGCCGTTGCACCCGGACACTCACGCGCCATTTTATCTATCTCACCTGCGCTGTCAAAAGTCATCTTGCCTACACCGGCATTACGGCAGGCACGCAAACCGTTTACCGTTTTCATCGGGTTGGCGTAAATCATCCTGCTGCCGTCCACGCCCAAAGAAGCAAGCTCCATAATCTCGCCGTCGGAAGCAACGTCAAAGTTAGAGCCGAGGTCACGCATCAGCTCCAGAATGCGCCCGTGGGGATTAGCCTTAATGGCGTAAAATACTTTAACGCGCGGCATATGAGTGCGCAGAAGGTTATAATTTTTTTCAATCTGCTCCAGCGAAAGCACGAGTAACGGCGTTCCGTATTTTTCCGCCAGTGCTTCAACCGCAGTCCGGTTTAACTGAAAATATTTTTCTTTTTTCATATCCACTCTCCCCTTGCCTATGCATTAATTAACGTATATGATTGTACCACAATTTTCAGAAAGTACAATAGGAAAATGAAAGAAATTACAAATTTTTAAAGGAGTTTAAACCAAAACTAAAATAATCACGGATAGCGGCAAATTTAAGTGGAAAAATGCTGATTTTTTAGGATTTTTTCATTATAACGCCCCTATACAAAATATTGTGCCGCCAGCCAAAGCGAAGGACAAAATACAGCAAACAAAAAGGCCCTGCCTTTTAAGGGCAGAGCCATTAAGTTTAAACTGATTATTTTTCAGGCGCGGCAATAACGTCGCAGCCCATGTAAGGACGCAGAACTTCCGGAATAACCACGCTGCCGTCAGCCTGCTGGTAATTTTCCAGAATAGCGCATACAGTGCGGCCGACAGCAAGGCCGGAACCGTTAAGGGTATGTACATATTCCGGTTTTGCTTTCGCGTCGCGGCGGAAACGGATGTTAGCGCGGCGTGCCTGGAAATCAAGGCAGTTGGAACAGCTGGAAATTTCGCGGTACATATTGGCGGCAGGCAGCCATACTTCAAGGTCGTAAGTGGTTGCGCTGCTGAAGCCCAAATCGCCGGTGCAAAGGCGTACAACGCGGTACGGCAGACCCAGTAACTGCAGCAAATGTTCTGCATTGTGTGTCAGTTTGTCCAGTTCGTCCCAGCTGGTTTCCGGTTTAACAATTTTAACCATTTCTACCTTATTAAACTGGTGCTGGCGGATCAGACCGCGGGTATCGCGTCCGGCGCTGCCGGCTTCGCTGCGGAAGCAGGCGCTGTAAGCGGTGTAATACTTCGGCAGGTCGTCGGCGTTTAAAATTTCACCAGCATGGTAGTTGGTTAAGGTAACCTCCGCCGTCGGGATTAAATAATAATCCAGCCCTTCCAGCTTGAACATATCTTCGGCAAACTTCGGCAATTGGCCGGTGCCGAACAGAGTGTTGCTGTTTGCCATGAACGGCGTGAACATTTCGGTGTAGCCGTGTTCTTTGGTGTTAATATCAAGGAAGAAATTGATTACCGCACGTTCCAGACGGGAACCGAGACCTTTGTAGAAGGTAAAGCGTGCGCCGGTAACTTTGGCGGCACGGTCAAAATCCAGAATGCCAAGCTTTTCGCCGATATCCCAATGGGCCTGCGGCTCAAAATCAAATTTACGCGGTTCGCCCCAGCGGCGTACTTCCGGATTGTCGGAATCGTCTTCGCCGACCGGCACGTCCGGCGCAGGCATATTAGGAATGGTGTACAGAATAGCGTTAAGTTCGCCTTCGATTTCTTTCAGTTTGGCATCGCCTGCGGCAATTTCTTCACCCAGTGCGCGTACTGCTGCCATCTGCGCGTCGGCGTTTTCACCGGCTTTTTTCATGCGACCGATTTCCTGAGATGCGCTGTTACGCTGGTTTTTCAGTTTTTCAACGCTCAAAATAACTTCGCGGCGCTGTTTATCAAGCTCTAAAAAAGCGTCTAAATCTATTTTGGAATGGCGCTTTGCCAGCGCTTCCTTCACCGCATCAGGATTTTCCCTGACAAAATTCATGTCTAACATGTGCATTCCTCCAAAATTGCTTTGTTAAATAATACTATTATTGTAGCACAAACGGCGGCAATATTAAAGTAAAACGGGAAAAAGGTTTTAATTAAATCGAATTTTTTGCCCAAATGCCGCCGGTTTTTAAAAATTTTTTACAAAAACACTTGACGGGAGGCGCTAAAGCAGATATACTATTTCTTGCACAGTTGCAAAACTTGCTTGGCCCATTAGCTCAGTTGGTAGAGCACCTGACTCTTAATACCTGACTCTTAATCAGGGTGTCGTAGGTTCGAGGCCTACATGGGTCACCATGTGGCCGGTTGGTCAAGCGGTTAAGACACCGCCCTTTCACGGCGGTATCGGGGGTTCGATTCCCCCACCGGTCACCATACGGGCGCTTAGCTCAGCTGGGAGAGCGTCTGCCTTACAAGCAGAATGTCAGCGGTTCGATCCCGTTAGCGCCCACCATTTCTTAACTTAATACGGCCCGGTGGTTCAGTTGGTTAGAATGCCGCCCTGTCACGGCGGAGGTCGTGGGTTCGAGTCCCATCCGGGTCGCCATTATGCCTCGGTAGCTCAGTTGATCCTGCTTAAATAAGCAGGATTTTTTATTTTGTTTGTTACGCAAAACCGGCAAGGTAGACGCCCTGCCGGTTTATTTTTATGCTGCGTTTTGCGCACGCTCAACGCTTTTCATTTTTACCAGATCCATTTTGGTTAAGCCTAAATCGATGTTGTCTTTTAGTTTATAATCAATAATCGTGCCGGGCTCAAGGTCAATTTCGCGCCCCTTAAAAAACATCCCGGAAAGCGGCACTACAAAGCCTATTGCCGTGCTGACGGCCATGTTGGCGTAGTTGATGCCGCCTTTAATTTTTACGTCCTGCGGGAAGCTGACCGGTTTGCCGTTGGGCAGAAGCACGTCGTCCAGCTTAACGCGGATAACGGCGCTCTGGTTAAAAATGCGGCTGCCGTGCGCTTTGCGGATTACGCCGCCAAGCTCTGTTCCCTGCGGGATGATGACGATGTTTTCCACCGTCAGGTCATCCTTCAGCGTAAATTTAACACGGTCGCCTTTTTTATGTACGTTACTGTCAAGCTTATCCACCAGCACAAGGTTTAAGACCGTATCTTCCGGTATATAAGCGTTGCCGGGTTCGACGCCTTTAATTTCTTCCGCCAGTGCGGCGTGTGCGTTAAAAAGCAGCAGGCACACCGCAAAAAGCACCGGCAGATAAGTTTTTATCAGTTTCATGGCTTTGCTCCGTTATCTGTTCTGCATCAGTTTAGCGGCGTAGCTGCGCATCTGTTCGTTGGCCTGCCGCGTAAAATCAGCCGGCGGCAATGCAAAAGCTGTTTCCGCATCGACGGTGCTGCTCATCTCCAGCACGTTAAAGCGCGGCAGGGTGTTTACCTCGTAGCCCAGCCAATCGGCAGTGCCTTTGGCAAAATAAAAATACATCACGCGCTCGCCCTGCGTCATCATGTCGTAATCCTCGCCGGTCAGGCTGCGGCCGCTTTGCGGGCGTTCGTTAAACCAGCTTACCAGCGTTTCGGCAAACGGCAGACTCATGCCCGGCAGTTCCGGCAGCTCGTCATAGGTTTTGTTAACGTAGTCAATAAAATACCAGCGCCCGCCTTTGGCAAAGGTGCAGTAATCGCGCAGCACCTTTCCTTCGCCGTCGGTGGTAACGCTGCGCTCGGCGTTAATGCCGTTCATTTCATTATATTCCGTGCGGATGTAACGCACCTTCTGCGCCGTTGTCAGTTTGGCGTAAGCGTCGGGCTCCAGCACGTCCTTCATGTCGATTGTTTGCTGCACCACAAGATGCACCGGATGTTTATCGCTGTTTAAAGCGCCGCCCAAAAGTTCTATCGTGCGCTGTCCCGGGCCGAAATCCGCCGCTAAGGCACAGGCAGCGTTAAAAATAAGCACCGTACAGAGCGCTGCAAGGCTTAACAAAAATTTTTTCATGACGTTCACCTCATTTATAAGATAGTTTAATTATAACATATCCGTCGGGGATTGAAGGCTGTGATATTTTTGTAAAATTTTTTACAAAAGCGCCGCAAGATTTAGAATTTTCTGCCAAATGCACTGTATACATTAAATAGTGTATACTTTTTCCTTGCCATTATGGCATTATATGGTATAATTAATTTTATAAGGCGAAGTAACGGTATGGGAACAACATTACTTCGCGTAAAAAATTTAAAAGAAAAGAGGTATTTCACATGACTGATGAAAACAAAAAAGTTGATGTGAAGGAAACAGCCGATTCCATCATCCGCGAAACCAAGGCTAAATCCAACAACAGCCAGTTTATTTTGTGGATGGGGGCATTGGTTCTCGGCGCTGTTTTAGGCTGGATGGGTATTCCGGCGCTGAACGAGTTCTTTAATTTCGTAGCTACCGTATTTACCCGCCTGTTCCAGTTCATCGCAGTTCCTACTATCGCGCTGGCAGTTATTACCACGCTGGCGGCTCTTGGCGGCAACAAAGAAACCGGTATTATTTTTGCACATGCAGTTACCTACACCTTGCTTACTACATTTTTAGCCGCCTTCATCGGCCTTGGCCTGTACCTGTACATTGCTCCGGATAACCTTCCGGCAGACATTGTAAACGCAGGCACCGAAGTTGTTAAAGGCCAAAGCGTTGCAGCGCTCAGCTACTATGACCACATCCTCGGCGTTATCCCGAACAACGTACTTGCTCCGTTCCTCAGCGGCAACGTACTTTCCGTTATGCTTATCGCTGCTGCAGTTGGTCTGGCACTGGCTTTCATGCCCAGAACCGAAAACCGCGAAGCTCTGCTGAAAATCATCCAGGGCGTTCAGGAACTGGCATTCACCCTTATCCGTGCCATCCTCTACGTTCTGCCGATTGGTATCGTAGCTTTTGCTGGCCAGCTTTCCGCACAGATTGAAGCAGGCGTAATTGTTGGCGCACTGGGCAAATACACCGCAGTTGTAATGCTCGGCAACGCTATCCAGTTCTTCATCGTTCTGCCGATTATCCTTGTTCTGCGCGGCCTGAACCCGATTTACGTATTCCGCCAGATGGGCCAGGCAATCGCTGTTGCGCTCTTCACCAAGAGCTCTGCCGGCACCCTGCCTGTAACCCTGGCCTGCTCCGAGCAGAACCTGAAATGCAACCCGAAAGTTTCCCGCTTTGTACTGCCGATTTGCACCACCATTAACATGAACGGCTGCGCTGCCTTCATTCTGGTAACCTCCCTGTTCCTTATGCAGAACGCAGGCATGGAACTGACCATGACCACCATGCTTACCTGGGTATGCATCGCAGTTCTGGCCGCTGTCGGCAACGCAGGCGTACCGATGGGCTGCTACTTCCTGACCCTCTCCTTGATGGCAGGCATTGGCGCACCGATTGGTTTGATGGGTATTATCCTGCCGATTTACACCATTATCGACATGATTGAAACCGCCGAAAACGTATGGTCCGACGCTTGCGTATGCGCAATGGTTGACCACGACCTGAAAGGCAAACTTTCTGAAGACGGCGACATTCCCGCTGCTCTGTAATTTGCCATAATAAACAAAAAGCACTCTGATTTAAAATCAGGGTGCTTTTTTATTGCCCAAAACTTTATTAAAACCTGTCAAAAACGGAACGGCTGCCGCACTGCAAACTGCGGGCGGAATAATTCGCCAGCGGTATAAATGTTAAGCGCTGCGCTTCCGGGAACAGGTAAAAGCCCGTGTACTGGTAGCCGCTGTACTGCGTCAGCGTCAGGCGCACCATGCACGGCACACCGCCGGACATACATTTAAACTGCATGTACTGCGAGTTCAGCCCCTGAAAGGTTTTATACTCGCCCGCTTCGACAAGCGTTAAATTTTTCAGCTGCTCCGGCAGCCCCAGCGGCGTTACGTCCACCTGTTGGTAACTGTACTGCGGCGGCGCTTCAAATTCGGTTATCTCGATAACTTCTTCTGCAGGCGTGCCTTTGGATTTATCCGCAGGCAGCGTTATATGTTTTGTTACCGGTGCTGGCGGCGGCAGCTGCGTTTTGCCCGCCAGTGCCGCTTTAAAAATCTGCGGCGCATCACCAACAGCAGCGGCATTAAAGCTCATTGCCACAGTATCGCTCGCGCCTCTGGCAATCATCGGCCCGCTTACGGGCAAGTCTGCCAGCAAATCACTGCCGAACGCATACGGAATTGCCAAACTGTAAGCCGCGCCTTCTTTATTAACATAGTAAGTAAAATCCGTAGGTTTGGTTAAGTACAATTTTTCCTGCGGCGGCGTTATTTTAACCGTTTTGCGTATTACGCGCGGTTCTTTTTTTACCTGCTGCGCAGTTTTTTCTTCGGCTTCGCCCTCCGGGGCGGATTTTACATTCTGCGCGTTTTTTACATTTCCGTTTTGCAGTTGCGTTTTATTTATAACCGGAGGCTTTTTAGCTGCTTCGCCGCTTTCTTTTGCTTCCGGCGCGTTAAGCTGCGCATTAACATCAGCCAGCATGTCAGATGTGATGGCGTTGGGCTGCACCTGTGCCGCCTGCGCACTGCCAGCCAACAGCAGGCACGCTGTTAAAATACCGATAGTTTTCTTCATGGTTTACTCCTTTAACGCGGTTTTGATAATGCCGCCGCCGACAACGTATTCGCCGCTGTAAAATACCACGGCCTGCCCCGGCGTTACGGCGCGCATCGGCTCGTCAAACGTAACCTTTACGCAACCGCCGCAAGGCTCAATCGTTGCAGGCACATCCTCCTGACGGTAGCGCGTTTTGGCGGTTACACGCAGCGGCGCGTCCAGCTTGTCAAGCATAATAAAATTGCAGTTTTCCGCAAGCAGGGCTTTACTAAACAACGCCTCCTGCGGGCCAACGATGACATTGCCGCTTGCCATGTCCTTATCGATAACGTACAACGGGTATTCATAGGCAATGCCCAAGCCTTTGCGCTGGCCGATGGTGTAGTTTATCATGCCCTTGTGCTTACCCAGAATCTGCCCGTTGAGATGCACAAAATTACCAGCAGCGAGCTGCGCTTTTTCCACGCGCCCAATCAGCCCAGCATAATCGCCGTCAGGCACAAAGCAAATGTCCTGGCTGTCAGGCTTCTGCGCCGTTACCAGCCCCGCCGCTTCCGCCGTTTGGCGTATTTCGTCCTTGCTCACTTCCGCCAGCGGCAAAAGCACATGCGCAAGCTGCTCCTGCGTCAGGCTGAACAGCATATAGCTCTGGTCCTTGCGCCTGTCCTCGCCGCGCGCCAGCAGCCAGCGCCCTCGTTCCTCATCATAAAAAATGCGTGCGTAATGCCCTGTCGCTAAATAATCACAGCCCAGCGCTTTGGCGTAATCCAAAAGCGCGCCGAACTTGATGTATTTGTTGCAGTCCACGCACGGGTTAGGCGTGCGCCCGCACTGATATTCTTCGATAAAATGGCGGATGACCTTACTGCGGAAGCAGCCGCACAAATCTACAACCTTGTGTTCAATGCCCAGCTTTGCCGCAACCGCCTGCGCATCCTTAATGTCGCGCTCAATGTTCAGCGCCGCACCCGGCAGCCCGATATCCTCGCCGCCGAACATCCGCGCCGTCGCACCCACAACTTCATAACCCTGCTGCAAAAGCATCAGCGCCGCCGCCGAACTGTCCACGCCGCCGCTCATGGCGGCTAAAACCTTTTTGCTCATTTTTCAAAACCGGCGCAGATTTCGTTAATCTTCGCTTCATCCACACGCATGGCGGCAATGGTTTTTTCAAACAGCTCGTCCAGCGTCCAGCCAAGCATTTCAGCGCCCTGCGCGATAACCTCGCGGTGGCAGCCCGCAGCAAACTTTTTATCCTTAAACTTTTTCTTCAGCGATTTTACTTCCATATCGCTGACGCTTTTAGACGGGCGCATTAAAGCCGCCGCGCCGATGAGGCCGGTCAGTTCGTCAGCCGCAAACAGCACCTTTTCCATCTGGTGTTCCGGCGCAATATCAACGCACAGGCCGTAGCCGTGGCACGCCGTAGCGTGTATGAGTTTTTCGTCAATACCGCGTTCGCGCATAATCTCCTGCGATTTTACGCAGTGCTGATCAGGGTACATTTCAAAATCAAGGTCGTGCAAAAGCCCTGCCAGCGCCCAAAAATCGGCTTCATCGCCATAGCCAAGTTCGTTCGCGTACCAGCGCATAACGCCTTCCACCGTCAGCGCATGGCGCAGATGAAACGGGTCTTTGTTATATTCCTTTAATAATTCCCATGCCTGTTCGCGTGTTAAATTCTCCATAAAAAATTCCTCCCAAATATTTATCGCAAAAGTTTTAAACGGCTTTATTTACAGCAGCATTTTTCGTCCTGCCACTGCATTAAATCGGCCAGCGTGATGTTATCGACGACGCCGTTAATCGCGTTGCCGATACGCCGCCACACTTCCGTCGTTACGCAGTCGTCCATGCGCGGGCAGCTTGCCGGATGCACCGACGCCGCACACGCCACCGGGGCAAGGTCGCCCTCCAGCACGCGCAGAATCTCGCCCACCGTGCAGGCTTCCGGTTCTTTTGCCAGTTTATAGCCGCCCTGCGCGCCACGGGCACTTACTACCAGCCCCGCCTTGCTTAAACGGCTGATAATCTGCTCCAGATACTTGTCCGAAATATCCTGCCGCAGCGAAATTTCCTTAACCGGAGTGTAGCCGTATTGATGATTGTTTGCCAAATCGAGCATTAAGCGCAAAGCGTAACGCCCCTTAGTTGAAATCTTCATGCCCAAACTCCTTTCGTAAAAATATTTTACTACTAACGCAGTAGGAATTCAATAAAAACTTGTTTTTTCACCATCCCGCCCGCGGCGGATAAAATAAAAAATTAACGGTTTTTTATTTTGCCTGTATGTGTTAAAATAAAAGCATAAATTTCATTTTAAAAAACTATAAGCCGGAGGCGTTGACAATGGAAAATAAAGAAAACATGGATATTGAAAAAGAGTTTCAGCATTATCTTGATATTTTTAAAAAGGACAAGGAGCTGGGCAAGGCTTTAAGCCTCGTTTCCTTCCCAGCGCTGTTCAACGATAAATTTTTGCAGGAGCACAGCAAATTCACTTCGCTGAACGATTTGGTCATCCGCAGCGGCTTCGGCATTATGAACCTGCTGGAAGTTGAAAACGTGAACCAGGAAAAATGGAACGCTTACATTGCCAAAAACAGTAACTGCACCACCTGGTACGAATTTGGCAAGCTGGCGATGATTGAATGGATGAAAGCCAAAATTGAGGAAGTAAAAAACGCAGCCAACTGATTTAAATCCGGCGGAAAGGATGTGAGCCCGCGTGGATATTGTACTGCATGCGTTTGAAGGCGTTTTTACCGTCAGCCTGATGGTACTGGCAGGCTATTACCTGGGCAGCCACCACTGGTTTTCGGACGAAAGCCTGAACCTGATTTCCAAACTGATTACCAAAATCTGCCTGCCGTTATATATGATTGTCAATTTAACGGAAACGCTGACGCACGACACGGTTATCCAGATGAGCAGCGGCCTGCCGGTCGCCGTTTCGTCGATGATTATCTGCTTTATCGTGGGCCAGCTTGTTGTGCGCTTCGCCAATATCCCCAGGGGAAGGCGCGGCGTTTTGGCGGCAGTATTTTTTGTTACCAACACAATTTTAATCGGCCTGCCGTTATCGACGGAGCTGTTCGGCACCAAGTGCATACCGTTTGTGCTGGTTTACTACATGGCCAACACCGTAGTGTTCTGGGTTGTGGCGGCGCATATCATCGCCGTGGACGGCAGCGAAAAAGTACCGCCGCTGTTTAGCCTGCAAACCTTAAAGGTGATGCTGGAGCTGCACCTGCCGCACCCGCTGCTCGTTTCATTCCGCTATATGGGCAATATGACGACGCCGCTGGCGATGCTGTTTATCGGCGCGGTTGTCAGCAACGCGGACTGGAGCAAAATCCATTTTGACCGCATGATTTTGCTGGCGCTGTTCGGGCGCTTTGTTGTGTGCCCGCTGGGCATTATTTTAATGGCGCCGCTGGTTGGCATACCGCCATTGATGACGCAGGTGTTCACCATTCAGGCTGCCATGCCCGCGCCTTCCGTTTTGCCGGTGCTTGCCAAAAACTACGGCGCAGACTACGAATACGCGGCGACGCTGACGGTTGTTACCACCGTGCTGGCTGTTGTGGTAATGCCGTTTTATATGTGGGTAGTTTCGTAAGCGTTTGCCTTTTTAGATATTTTACGAACAAATTTTCATAAATATGCTTGACAAAATGTGATGTTCGTTTTATTATATTTGTAACGAACAGATGTTTTGAAAGGCAGTTGATTATTTATGAAAAAGCTTATAACTGTAATTATGGCAAGCCTTTTATTATACAGCGGCTATGTTTTGGGCACCTGCGCCGCGGCCGATGAAGTTTACACCACCAAAACCGTAACCGTATACAGCGGCGACACCATGTGGGATATCGCCTCCCGCTGGACGGAGGACGGAGAAGACGTGCGCGCGGTTATCTACCGCATTTGCGAAGCCAACGGGCTGGCAAGCACCGACTTGCAGCCGGGGCAGAAAATTATCGTGCCGGTGCGCGTACAGCTTAACGATGCCAACATGATGCTTGCCGAAGCAGCGAACAACCATTTATAAAAAGCCAAACAAAAAGAGGACTGATAATTTTATCAGCCCTCTTTTTTTATTTCTGCCGCCATTTGCCGGTCAGCACTTTTAAGTAGTTTACTTTGTCCGTATCGCCTTCGGTGCTGATAAGCAGCACGCGGGAGCTTTCATTCAAGCCCAGCTCTGCACGCAGCGGCACAAGCTCCTGCTCCGTCATAATAGCGTCCAGCACGCCCGCCGTTACCGCGCCCGATTCGCCGGAAACTACCCGCGCGTCACCAGCCGGCGGCTTACCCAAAAGGCACATGCCGCGCGCCGCGTATTCATCGCTGCACGCCACAAACGCCGCAGCAAAATTGTCAATTATATCCCAGCTTATCGTGCAAGGCTCGCCGCAGCAAAGACCAGCCATCATGCTGTCCATTTTGCCGCCGACCTTATGGATTTGCCCGTCGCCAGCTGCCGCCGTTTTATACAGGCACGCCGCCTTATCCGGCTCGCAGATAACCGTAACAGGCGCTTTACCGCCCCACAGGGCAGCAAAATAACCGAGCAGCGCGCCCGCCATGCTGCCAACGCCGGCCTGCAAAAACAAATGCGTCGGCACTTCACCGTTAAGCTGCGCGGCAATCTCCTGCGCCATCGTCGTATAGCCCTGCATAATCCATGTAGGTATTTCCTCGTAGCCCGGCCACGCGGTATCCTGCACCATCACCCAGCCGTGCTTTTTACTCATGGCGTAAGCAAGGCGCACCGCACTGTCGTAATTAAATTTGGTAATCTCCGCTTCTGCGCCCAGCGCGCGGATGTTGTTCAACCGCTCCAAACTGCTGCCTTCCGGCAGATAAACAACTGCCTTGTGCCCCAAAAGCTTTGCCGCCCACGCCACGCCGCGCCCGTGATTGCCGTCTGTTGCCGTTACAAAGGTAATCTGCTCCAGCTTTTGGCGTGCTTCCTCACTGCGCAGAATGTTAAAAGCGTTTTCATCCACCGGTATGCCAAGTTTGCCGCACAAATATCTGGCAATGGCGTAGCTGCCGCCCAGCGCTTTAAAAGCGGTCAGCCCAAAGCGTTTGCTTTCGTCCTTAACCCATATTTTGCCAATGCCGATTTTTTGCGCCCATGCAGGCAAATTTACCAGCGGCGTTGCCGCATAACCTTCAATGCCGCTGTGAAACTTCTGCGCCATATCCGCCTGCGCAGGCGTTACGCTTTGCAGCACCGCCTCACTGCGCGCACCTTTATGAAGTACATAATCAAATGCCATAATCCACCCCGTATACCAAAACGGCACAGCCATTACAGCTGTGCCGTTGTTATTAAGTTAAGCCAATCTTAAAACAGTTTTTTCAAAACCATGGTCTGTTCGCGGTCCGGGCCGACGGAAACGATACCGATTTCCACACCTGCCACTTCGCTCATGCGTTTTAAATATTTTTTGCAGTTTTCCGGCAGGTCATCATATTTGCGGATACCGCTGATATCGGTCATCCAGCCTTCAAACTCCTCGTAAACCGGTTCAACCTGGCCCAATACCTTCAGGCTGGCCGGAATTTGTTTAATTTCTTCGCCGTTCAGCTTATAGCCAACGCACATTTTAATAACCGGCAGTTCGTCCAGAATATCCAGACGGGTTACGGCAAGACAGTCAAGGCTGTTAACGCGCGCACTGTATTTCAGCATAAATGCATCCAGCCAGCCGCAGCGGCGCGGACGTCCGGTAACGGTGCCGTATTCGTGTCCGCGTTCACGCAGCATATCGCCGTCGGCATTTAACTGCTCGCAAACAAACGGGCCTTCACCTACGCGGGTGGTATAAGCCTTAACAACGCCAACCACATGGTTGATGCACAGCGGGCCGACGCCGCTGCCGGTTGCCGCATTGGCAGCAGTCGGGTTGGAGCTGGTTACATACGGATAAGTGCCGTGGTCGATATCGAGGAAGGTAGCCTGCGCGCCTTCAAACAGCACGTTTTTGCCGCCTTCAAAAACTTCGCCCAAAACAACGCCAGTGTCGCAGACATGCGGGCGCAGTTCTTCGGCGTAAGCCAGATATTCTTTTAAAACAGTGTCATAGTCAAACGGTTCAGCGCCGTAAATTTTGGTGATGATTTCATTTTTGGCAGCCAGGTTTACACGCAGCTTTTCAGCAAAGGTGTCGGGCTCCATCAAATCGCAGATGCGGATGCCGGTGCGGGCAACCTTATCCATGTAGCAGGGGCCGATGCCGCCTTTGGTGGTGCCGATTTTGTGTTCTCCGAGCGCAGCTTCCTGCAGCTCATCAAGGCGTGCATGATAAGGCATTACCACATGGGCGCGGTCGCTGATTAACAGATTGCTGCAATCAACGCCCTGCTCCTTCATGCCAGCAATTTCTGCCAGTACAACGGAAGGGTTGATTACAACGCCGTTGCCCAGAATATTGATTTTATCCTTGTACAAAACGCCGGAGGGCAAAAGACGCAGCTTGTAAGCCACATCGTCAACCACAACGGTATGGCCGGCATTGGAGCCGCCGGAATAACGCACAACGGCGTCAGCCTTTTGCGCCAGGTAATCAACAATCTTGCCTTTGCCTTCATCGCCCCACTGGGCGCCGATAACTACAACAGATGACATAACTATCTCTCCTTATATAATCATAATCCGAAGCGCGCCATAATGAGGTCTACATTACGCAGCATCGGCTTGGGGTCAAAGCAGTGCTCAATTTCTTCATCGGTGAGGTATTTTTTGATGTCCTCATCGTGCTCAACATTGGTTTTAAAGTCAGCACCTTCCAGCCAGCGCGCCATAGCGTTGCGCTGTACCCATTTGTAAGCGTCCTCGCGCAGTACGCCTTTGCTTACAAGGGCAATCAAAAGGTTCTGGCTGAAAATCAAACCGCCGGTTTTGTTCATGTTGGCAATCATTGCGTCCGGGTAAACCAGAAGCTTGTCCACAATGTTGATGAACTTGCGCAGCATATGGTCCAGCGCAATGGTAGCGTCCGGCAGGATAACCCTTTCTACGGAAGAATGGGAGATATCGCGCTCGTGCCACAGGGTAACGTCTTCCAGCGCGGCAATGGCATAACCGCGCAGCAGCCTTGCCATACCGGAAATTTTTTCGCAGGTAATCGGGTTGCGTTTATGCGGCATTGCGGAACTGCCTTTCTGACCCGGGGCAAAATATTCTTCCGCCTCGCGGATATCGGTGCGCTGCAAATTACGGATTTCGGTTGCCATTTTTTCCAGCGAAGAACCGATGATGGCGATGGTGGTTAAATAATCGGCATGGCGGTCGCGCTGAATAACCTGAGTTGCCAGGCGTGCGGCTTTAATGCCGAGCTTTTCGCAGACGTATTCTTCCACAAACGGGTCGATATTGGAATAAGTGCCGACAGCGCCGGAAAGTTTACCGACGGAGATAAACTCGCGTGCCTGTTTCAGGCGTTCCATGTTGCGCTCGGTTTCATCCATCCACAGCGCAAATTTCAGGCCGAAGGTCATCGGTTCGGCATGGATGCCGTGGGTACGGCCAATCATAATGGTATGTTTATGCTCGGCAGCGCGGCGTTTTAAAACTTCGTGCAGTTTTTCCAAGAGGCCCATCAAAACATCGGCCGACTGCTGCATCATCACGCCCATGGCGGTATCCTTAACGTCGCTCGAGGTCAAGCCCTTATGGATATACTTGGAAGCGTCGCCGACATATTCGGCAACATTGGTTAAAAACGCGATAATATCGTGGTTGGTAACCGCTTCAATTTCTTTAATACGCTCAATGCGGAAATCAGCCTTCGTCTGGATATCATGCAAAGCATCATCCGGCACAATGCCCAGCTTGTTCATCGCCTCGCAGGCTAAAATCTCAACCTTCAGCATAGTGCGGAATTCATTTTCCAGCGTCCAGATGTGGCCCATCTCCTGACTGGTATAGCGTTCAATCATACTTTTGCCCCCCATACGTTTTTTTACAATAAGAAACAGGAAGCAGCCTCCTTGTGCCCTTCCTTTTTACTATAAAACTTTTTATCCTCTCTTATCATACCATTTATAACATTTTACCGCAAGGCTATACGTGTTTTTTGTAAAAAT
>CASEGD010000051.1 GCA_949287345.1 uncultured Phascolarctobacterium sp.
TTTCTTTAAACGCAAAACGGTGTTCAGCAGTTCTTCCGCAACGTCGTATTTGCTCATCTGCGGCAGCTCTTTAATGGTGCCGTCGGCAAAAATAAGCTTAACGATGTTGGTTTCCGCACCGAAGCCCGCACCCTGCATGGTAACGTCGTTAGCGACAATCATGTCAAGGTTTTTCTTCGTTACTTTTTCCTTGGCGTTGTCAATAAGGTTCTGCGTTTCGGCGGCAAAGCCAACCAAAAACTGTTTTGTTTTGCGCTCGCCCAGAGTTTTTAAAATGTCCGGGTTCTTATCCATAACGACCGTTAAAGCGTCGTCGGTTTTCTTTTTAATTTTCTGCGTCGCCACGTCATGCGGACGGTAATCGGCCACAGCCGCTGCTTTGATGACGATGTCGCAGTCATCGTAAACGGCAAGGCAGGCGTCCATCATTTCTTTGGTGGTTTCCACGTTAACAACTTTTACGTTGGGCGGCGGCACGAGTGCGCTTGGCCCGCTTACCAAAATTACTTCCGCGCCGCGTTCTGCCGCTGCCTGCGCAATGGAATAGCCCATTTTGCCGCTGCTGCGGTTGCCTACATAGCGCACCGGGTCAATCGGCTCACGCGTACCGGCAGCCGTTACCAGAACCTTCAGCCCGCGCATATCGCCTTCTGCTTTGGCAAAATAAGCGCCAACAAAGTTGACGATATCGGCAGGTTCAGGCAGTCTGCCCGCACCGACAGCGCCGCATGCCAGCACGCCGCTTGCAGGCGGCATTACAACAACGCCGCGGCTTTGCAGCTTGGCAAGGTTTTCCTGCGTGGCAGGGTTCTCGTACATATGCGTGTTCATCGCCGGGCACACAATAATCGGGCTGTGCGCCGCCAAAAGCGTGGTCGAAAGCAGGTCATCGGCAATGCCGTAAGCCATTTTGGCAATGATGTTGGCCGTTGCCGGCGCAACCATAAACAAGTCGGCCCAATCGGCAAGGGCGATGTGTTCAACATTAAATTCCTGATTGGCGTTCCACATGGAAACGGCTACCTGGTTGCCGCTGATTTCCTTAAAGGTAAGCGGCGTTACAAACTGCTGGGCGTGTTCCGTCATAACAACGCGCACTTCTGCGCCCTGCTTGCGCAGTTTGCTTACAAGGTCAACCGCTTTATAAACGGCGATGCCGCCGGTAACTCCCAAAACAATCTTTTTACCCTTTAACAAGGCTCGCGCCTCCCTTATCTGGTTTTATTGCGCTCGTAAGTAATGGTATCGTTGGCAATTTCCTTTAAAGCCATGCTTACTTCCTTCTCGGGCAGGTTTTGTCCCGGTACGGTCAGTTCGCGGGCGCGTTTGGCGGCCAGCATAGCCAAAGTGTATTTGCTGTCAACTTTTTCGGTTAAATAGTCAATGGAAGGGTCTACCATAGTCATTGAAAATCACTTCTCCTTTTTGCAATGGCAAATTTCATCAATAATAAAGTAAGTACGCGCAGCGCGGTAGCGTTCGGCCTCCATAACCGTCAGCACCTTCTGCGTCGCCCTTTCGGCAATGTCGTTAACTATAATATAATCATATTCACTGGCGTAAGCAAGCTCGCCCGTGGCGGATGCAAGGCGTTTTTTGATAACCTCCTCGCTGTCGGTGCCGCGTTTGTAAATGCGCGATGAAAGCTCGTCCAGAGAAGGCGGCACGATAAACACGAACACGCCGTCCGGAAAACGCTTTTTAATCTGCAATGCGCCCTGAATATCAATTTCCAGAATTACGTCCTTGCCCTGTTCCAGAAGCTCCATTACATAATCGCGCGGCGTGCCGTAATAATTGCCGTAAACTTCAGCGTATTCCAGAAGCCCGCCTGCTTCAATCATCATTTTTACTTCTTCGACAGTTTTAAAAAAATAATTAACGCCGTCAACTTCGCCCTCGCGCGGTGCGCGGGTAGTAACAGAAACCGAATAGCCTATATCCGGCAGCCTGTCGCGCAGCATCTGGCAGATTGTTCCCTTACCGGCTCCGGACGGCCCGGACAAAACCAGCAGTAATCCTTTTGGTTTCAAAATAAGCCCTCCCCTTTTACGCCGTTATTCCTCATCTTCGTCATCAGTCTGGACAAGCCTGTTGGCAACGGTTTCCGGCTGCACGGCCGATAAAATGATATGGCCGCTGTCGGTAACGATTACCGCACGCGTTCTGCGTCCGTAGGTTGCGTCAATCAGCGTGCCGTTGTCGCGCGCTTCCTGGATAATTCTTTTAATCGGCGCGGATTCCGGGCTGATAATAGAGATAATCCTGTTGGCAGCAACGATGTTGCCAAAGCCTATGTTGATAAGCTTAATGTCCATATAACAGCCTCCTTTTACTCAATGTTCTGTATCTGTTCCCTGATTTTTTCAATTTCAGCTTTAATGTCAACCACCAGCTGCGCAATGGTGTAATCGTTTGCCTTGCTGGCGATGGTGTTCGCTTCGCGGTTGAACTCCTGCACTAGAAAATCCAGCTTACGCCCTACCGGCTGGTTCATATTGATGATTTCCCTGAACTGTTTGATATGGCTCTTTAAGCGCACAATTTCTTCGGTAATGCTGGTACGGTCGGCAAAAATTGCAACCTCCTGCAAAAGCCTTTCCGGTTCAATCGTCTGGTTGTATTTTTCCAGCAAATCATTAATGCGCTCGCTCAAACGCTCCTGGTATTCTTCAACAACCTGCGGGGAACGCGCTTCAACCTGCAAAAGTTTTTCCTCAATCAAATCAGCGCGTTTAATAAAGTCGCCGTAAATATTGCCGCCTTCCGTTTCGCGCATCGCAACCAAATTGCCGATTGCCTGCTGCAATGCTGCTTCCAGTTTCGGCCAGATGGTTTCAACGTCAAACAGGCCTTCCTTTACGTTGATAACTTCCGGGCAGCGCGCAAGGTACAGCACTTCTGCCTGCTCCGCCATTTTGCATTCCAGCCCGGCAGCATCAGCCACCTCCTGCAATGCGTTGTGGTAAGCCGCCGCCAGAGCCTTATCCACTTTAATAGAGCAAAGCTCATCGTTGGTGTAATCGGCGGTAATAAAAACATCTATGCGTCCACGGTTAATACTGCGCAAAATAGTTTTGCGTATCCTGTCCTCCAGGGGGTTTAAAAAGCGCGGCAAGCGGATAGCAACTTCGTTGTAACGGTGGTTGACCGTTTTCATCTCTATCGTCGCCGAAAACTTTTCGTCCTCATATTCGCCGCGGCCGAAACCAGTCATACTTTTTAACAAAATAAAACCTCCTGCCGCATTTCTAAATTGATAAATATGTTGTATACTTATTCTTGAACATATATTATACCTTATTATGCGTGCAAGCGCAAACGAAAAACGTAAATTTTTGAAGCCAAAAGGAGATTTTCCATGAATTTGGAAGGAATTACCATAAACGTGCTGACGGCGGAATTGCAGAAGCGCCTGCTGGGCGGCAAAATTTATAAAATTTTTATGCCGAACAAAAACTGCCTGCTGCTTTTGATTAAAACAGAAAACACCACGCTTTCGCTCGCGGCGGATTTCAGCGGCAGCTCGCCCTATTTGTACCTGCCGGAGAAAACGCCTGAACGCCCCGACACGCCGCCAACATTTTGTATGTTATTACGCAAGCATCTTGAAGAAGGGCGCATTACCAAAATTGAACAGAGCGGGCTGGACCGCGTGATTACGATGGAAATTTCCAGCATCGGCAGCGCGCGGCAGATTATTGCCAAACAGCTTATTTTTGAACTGACCGGCAAAAACGCCAACATTATTTTTACGGCAGACGGCATTATTTTGGACAGCCTAAAGCACGTAAATAAAGCGCAAAGCAGCTACCGCCAGATTTTACCGGGGCTGCCCTACCTTACCCCACCGCCGCAAAACGGCTTAAACATTTTAACCGCCGCCCCTGCGGATATTGTAAGCGCGGCACAAAACCTGCCGTTATCGCCCGCCAAAGCATTAATTTCTGCAACGACCGGCATCGGACAATACACGGCGGCGCAGCTTTTAAAAGCGGCAGGTATTGATACCAACGGTCAAATTGATGACAATAACGCCTCGCAGTTCGCAAACGCCATCGCTGCCCTGCAGCAAAATGTAAGCGAAGTTAAAACTGGCAGAGTACCGGTGTATGCCATTGTTACACGCACCAACAATGTTAAAACCGTGCTGCCATTTAAGCCGGTGCAGCTTGCCGAAAGCGAAACCGTAAAAGAATTTGCCAATTTAAACAGCGCCGTTGATTTTGCCCAGAGCCTTGCCCCTGTGCAGCTGCCGGAGCAGGAAGTTTTAACTAAAACGGTAGCTGCCGAAACGGAAAAGCTCATCAAAAAAGCCGCCGTGCTGCGCGAAGAACTGGCAGCGGCGGAGGACGCCGAGCAGCAGCGCATTATTGCCGATACTTTAATGGCAAACCTGTACCGCATCAAAAAAGGCAGCATCGAAGTTACCGTGGAAAACATTTACGACGGCACGCCGCTGACCGTTGCCCTTGCGCCGGATTTAACCGCCAACGAAAACGCACAGAAATACTACAAACGCTACAACAAGCTGAAACGCGCGCAGACGGAGATTAAGGAACAGCTTAAACTTACGGAAGAAGCCGTTGAGTATCTTGGCAGCATCGACGTGGCGCTGAAACTTGTACAGACCCGCGCCGAAGTTGCGGAAATTAAAACGGAACTGGCAGCGGCAGGCTTCATCACCGTCAAAAACACTAAAAACAAAATGCCCCAGGCCAAATCCACGCCGACTGTTGTTAAACTTTCTGCCGATACCACGCTGTACATCGGCAAAAACAACAAACAGAACGATTACGTTACCTTCTCTATCGGCAGCGGCAATGATTTGTGGTTTCACACCAAAAACATTCCTGGTTCGCACGTTATTTTAAAAACCACGCTGCCCGCACCGGAGGATAACGATATCCAGACCGCCGCCAACCTTGCCGCCTATTTCAGCAAAGCGCGCGGCGGCAGCAAAGTACCGGTGGACAGCGCGCTGCGCAAATTTGTTAAAAAGCCCGGCGGCGCCAAGCCCGGCTTTGTAATTTACACCAACCAGACGACCTATTACGTAACGCCTGACGAAAAACAAATCCAAAAACTGCTGAAATAAAAAGAACTGCACCCTTAAAGCAATTGCCTTAAAGGTGCAGTTTTTATTTTGCCGCTAAATATTTGTTTAAAAGCTCATGGTCAAAGGCGTACTGCTCCGCCGTTTGGCGCGTTATCACGCCTCGGCGTGCCAAGTCAGCCAGTGCATAATCCATACACTGCATGCCCTGCTGCCTGCCGCCCTGTAAATAGCTGGCAAGCTGATAGGCTTTGTTGTCGCGTATCAGGCTGCGCACCGCAGGCGGCACCGTTAAAACTTCAAATGCCGCCGTGCGCCCGCCGTTGTTAACAGGCACAAGCTGCTGCGCAATTACGCCCTGTAAAGTATCGGCCAGCTGCATGCGTATTTGCTGCTGCTTATCCGCAGGAAATACATCCACCATGCGCGCCAGTGCGGATACAGCGTCGCGCGTGTGCAGCGTTGCCAGAACCAGATGCCCTGTTTCCGCCGCCGTTACGGCGATGGCGATTGTTTCAGCGTCACGCAGTTCGCCAACCATAATTACATCCGGGTCCTCGCGCAGTGCAGCACGCAAGCCCGCTGCAAAACTTTCGGTATCACTGCTGATTTCACGCTGATGGATTAACGCCTGCGCCTCCGTAAATTTATATTCCACAGGGTCTTCCAGCGTGATGATATGCACGGCGCGGTTTTGGTTTATCTGCTCAACCAGCGCCGCCAAAGTTGTGCTTTTGCCGCTGCCCGTCGGGCCTGTTACCAGCACCAGTCCGCTTCGCAAACCGGCAAAATCTTCCACCGCAGGCGGCACGCTCAACGCCTTCAACGCAGGCACCTCGTTTTTAATCAGCCTGATGGCCGCCGCTGTTTTGCCGCTGTGGCGGTAAATATTTACACGCAGACGGCAAATTTTAAAATCGCAGGCAAAGTCAAGTTCTCTTGTATTTTCTTTTAAATTAGTACCAGCCTGTTCTTTGGCAAACTGCCATAACGCTGCTTCCGTCACCGGCGGCAGTTCTTGTTTTTGCAAGGTGCCATTAATGCGGTACACCGGCGCGCTGCCTGCCGTTAAATGTATGTCCGAAGCATTCTGCGCCACCGCCTGTTTAATAATTCCGTTTATCATCTTCCACCTCAATGCACGGCGCGCAATAGTTCGCTCACCGTCGTTAAACCGTTCAGCACCTTGAGCACGCCGTCCTCACGCATGCTTGCCGCGCCAAATTTGCGCGCTTCGTCAAACAACACGCTCTCCTGCGTTTCCTTTAAAATAAATTTTTTCAGCTCCGGCAGCACAGGCATAACCTCCTGCAACGCCATGCGCCCCAAATAGCCCGTGCCGCGGCAATGCTCGCAGCTCACGCCTTTGTACAGCGTTAGTTCCGCACATGCGTCAACATTCAAGTACGCCTTTTCTTCATCGCTTGCCGCATAAGCCGTTTTGCAGTGCGGGCAAATGCGCCGCACCAAACGCTGTGCCACCACTCCGCGCAAAGCGGATGCCACGAGGAACGGCTCAATGCCCATGTCAATCAGGCGCACTACCGCACCGGCAGCACTATTGGTATGCAGCGTGCTTAAAACCAAATGCCCTGTCAGCGCCGCATGGATGGCAGTCTGCGCCGTGTCAAGGTCACGGATTTCGCCAATCATCATAATGTCAGGGTCCTGCCTTAAAATACTGCGCAAACCGCTTGCAAAAGTCAGCCCCGCCTTTTCGTTCACCGCCACCTGGTTAATGCCGGCAATGCGGTACTCCACCGGTTCTTCCACCGTCACAATGTTGCGCTCGTCGTTGTTCAGCTCTGTCAGCGTGGCGTACAACGTCGTCGTTTTACCGCTGCCCGTCTGTCCGGTTAACAGCACAATACCGTTCCCGCCGCTGTACAAACTGCGGTACAACGCTAAATTCTCCGGCGTAAAATCCAGCTCATCCAGCTTCAGCGCAAAACGCTCGCGGTCTAAAATTCGGATTACCGCCTTCTCACCCAAAATCGTTGGCAGCGTCGATATACGCAAATCCACGCTGCGCCCGTCAAGCTCCAGCTTAATGCTACCGTCCTGCGGCAAACGCTTTTCGGCAATGTCCATGCCCGCCAGCACCTTAATGCGCGACACCACCGCCTGCATCACCGGCTTCGTCAGCTGCGCCGCCTCGTACAACACGCCGTCGGTACGCAAACGCACGCGCGCCCCGTCCTCCTCCGGCTCAATATGGATATCGCTTGCGCCG
>CASEGD010000052.1 GCA_949287345.1 uncultured Phascolarctobacterium sp.
CAACGGCAACCTGCCGGGCTTCATCACCGGGCGTATCTGGCAGGCGCAGCCCAAAAGCGTGTGCGTGCCGGTGTTAAACTGCTATTCGTGCCCCGGCGCTTTAGGCGCGTGCCCCATCGGTTCATTGCAAAGCACCCTTGCGGGGACGGCGCTTAAATTTCCGTTTTACGTCATCGGTCTTTTACTTTTATTCGCGCTCTGCTTAGGCAGGATGATTTGCGGCTGGCTGTGCCCGTTTGGCTTGGTGCAGGATTTGTTATACAAAATCCCCACGCCGAAACTTGGTAAAAACAGCGTAACGGCAAAACTGACTTACCTTAAATATTTTATCGCCGTTATTTTTGTGGTGATGCTGCCGGTTTACTTCTGGACGGCAGACGGCGTCGGCGCACCGGCGTTCTGCAAATACATCTGCCCCGCAGGCACCTTGGAAGCAGGCTTGCCATTACTTGCGCTTAACGAAAATTTACGCAGCGGCATTGGTCTTTTATTCGGCTGGAAGTTTTTGCTGATGTCCGTCATTTTGGGAGCGTGCATTTTTATTTACCGTCCGTTCTGCCGTTTTCTGTGCCCGCTCGGCGCATGGTACGGTTTGTTCAATAAGCTTTCGCTGTTCGGCATCCGCGTGGACGCGGCAAAATGCACTAACTGCAACGCCTGCGTTAAGGTTTGCAAAATGGACTGCAAAAAGGTTGGCGACATCGAATGCATTAACTGCGGCGAATGTAAAAAATACTGCCCTACGGGGGCTATAAGTTTTAAAACTAAATTTTAGGAGTGGTTAAATGTTTACCTGGAAAAAATTTTTGCTTATTACTGTTGCTGCGGCTGTTGTCGGCATCGGCAGCGCCTTTGGCTGGTCATACTATCAGGCCAATAATTTTAACAACGCGGCGCAGGAAACCATCAATACAGAAGCTCCTGACATTGCCGTTACCGCCATGGACGGTACGCAGCTTAAACTTTCCGACCTGCGCGGCAAAACCGTGTTTGTAAACTTCTGGGCAACGTGGTGCGGCCCCTGCATGGTAGAAATGCCCGAGATGAACAAAATTTACCCGGATTACAAGGATAAAATTGAATTCTTCACCGTAAGCATCGACGACGCTAAGTCTGATTACGAAAAATATACCAAAGAAAGCGGTTTTGCCTTTCCGATGTACTGGGGCGACAAAAACGCCATTATCAAGGATTACGCCTTGCAGGGCATACCGGCATCGTACATCGTCGATAAATACGGTACTATTATTCATTCCCACATCGGCGCAATGAACGAACAGCAGCTGCGCGACTTTTTAAATAAAGCGCAGTGAAACAAATAACCCCTTTTACCAAACAAGTGTAAAAGGGGTATTTTTATGCTCTTTTTGCCCTACTGTTTAAGCCCTTTAAAAATGTACAAGCAGGCAGCGTAAAATACAGCGGCGTAAAATGCCAGCACTGCGGCGGATTGCCACGGCACAGCCACCCCGTTGCTGATGGCGCGCAAAAGCACGGCAGTATGCGTCAGCGGCAAAAGCTCAATCACGCAGGCGGCAAGGTGCGGCAGCCTGTCTGTTTTAAAAAACGTGCCGCACAAAAACGACATCGGCAAAAGCAAATAAGTGTTAACCCTTGCCATATCTTCAAAGTTGCGCACTAAAAGCGCCGCACAAAAACCGGCCTGCGCAAAAATTACGCAGTTTACAACAAGCACCAGCACAAAAGCAAGCGTCAGCGTAAGCTTTGCGCCAAAACACCACGCCAGCACTACAATAATGGCGCTGCTTATCAGCCCGCGCAGCACAGCCGCCAGTATCTTGCCTGTTATAAACCCTGCCGGTGATATCGGCGCAACGAGGTATTCTTCCAGTGATTTATGGTACACTTTTTCCGTACACAGCGGCGTTAAGCTGTTGAACGAAATGTTCATGGAGTTCAGCGCTAAAATGCCGGGCACGATAAAATCAAGATAACTGCCGCCGCTGACATTTATGCTGCGGCTCAACCCCCAACCAAAGGCAACCATATACAGTACCGGTGCAACCATGCGGCTCAATATAAATTTCATCAGGCGGTGGCGCAAAACCAGCCAGTCGCGCCAAAACGCCGTAGCAATATCGCTCAGCATTATTTCATCGCCTTTCCGGTAAGTTCAATAAATACATCTTCAAGGTTGGTGCGGCGTGTAAGCACGCCATCCCTGTCGGCAGCAAAATTCTGCGCTTCGTCCATATCAGCAAAAAAGCGGTACTGCCTGCCGTTTGCGCCGTCCCACTCCGCAGCGTAGCTGCCCAAATTACGGCACAGCGCCTCCGGCGCGCCGGTTGTTACCAGCCTGCCACTGTCCATAATTGCCACGCGCCCGCACAATGCTTCGGCTTCTTCAATGTAATGTGTGGTAAGCACAATCGTAACGCCGTCCTTATGCAGCCCGCGGATTAAATCCCAAATGCGGCGGCGCACCTGCGGGTCAAGCGCAACAGTCGGCTCGTCCAAAAATAAAACCTGCGGCTTGTGCATCAGCGCGCGCACAATTAAAAGACGGCGTTTTAACCCGCCGCTCAGCGCTTTAATATTATCGTTGCGGCGCTCGCTCAAACCAACGTAATCCAAAAGCTCATCAATCCGCGCATGGCGCTGGTTTTCCGGCATGTGGTGCAAACGCCCGTGCAGTTCCATATTCTCCCATACGGTTAAATCCTGGTCAAAATTTATATGCTGCGGCACTATGCCGATAATTTTTTTAACGTCGCGCTCGTGCTGCGCCAGATTCTGCCCGTTGTATAAAATTTCACCCGCCGTCGGGCGCAAAAGCCCCACCAGCATACCGACGAGCGTGGTTTTGCCTGCGCCGTTCGGTCCAAGCAGCCCGAACAGTTCACCGCTGTTAACGGTAAGGTTTAAATTATCAACCGCAGTTTTAACGGCTTTGTGCCCGTTTTTATCCTTAACGGCAAAATTTTTGGTCAATCCGTTAATCTCTATCATAAAATTACCTGCGCAGCGCGAAAGGGAAAATAACCTTCTCCGCCTGCCTTTCACTGGTTTTATAAACGGCTGCCTCCACGCCGAAAACATCGCCCAGCGTGCCCGGCGTAATAACTTTTTGCGGCTCGCCTGCGGCAAACACGCCTTTGTTTTTAATAATGACAACATCATCGGCGTATAACCGCGCATGGTTAATATCGTGCAGCACCATAATTACCGTCATGCCCTCTCGCGCGTTCAGCTCGCTTACAATCTGCATAATTTCCAGCTGGTGCGCAATGTCAAGATAGGTCGTCGGTTCGTCCAAAAGCAGTATCTGCGGCTGCTGCGCCAGTGCCATGGCAATCCACGCACGCTGCCGTTCACCGCCGCTTAACGTCGCCACAAGGCGGCTTTGCAAATGGCTTACGCGCATTTTCTCCATCGCCTGCGCTACAATTTCCGCGTCCTCTTTAGCGGCGCTTTTAAACAAACTGCGGTACGGAAAGCGCCCGTATGCCACCAAATCCTTAACGGTTAAATCCGCCGGTGCGCTTACGCCCTGCGGCAAAATGGCAAGTTTTTCAGCTATCGCGCGGCGAGGCAGTTTTTTCATATCCGCACCGTCCAGCAAAACTTCGCCGCCGTAATCGCGGCTTAAGCCGGATACCGCACGCAGCAGCGTGCTTTTGCCGCAGCCGTTAGGACCGATGATGGCTGTGCGTTTGCCTTCGCGGAAGCTGATGCTGATATTTTTTAAAATTTCGTTTTTATTAACGGTAATGCTTAAATTATATACTGAAAGCGAAGCCATGTTATAACTCCTTTCTCAGTAAAAACAGGAAGAACGGTGCGCCGAGCGCCGCCATAAAAATACCGACCGGCAATTCCAGCGGCGCAAACGCCATGCGCGCCAGCGTATCGCTGTAAGTTACTGCGGCAATGCCCAAAAGCGCGCTGCACGGTATTAAAAAGCGGTAGTCCGAACCAATCAGCAAACGTACGGTATGCGGCACAACAAGGCCGACAAAGCCCAACAGCCCCGCTACAGAAACAGCACTGGCCGCTAAAAGCGCCGCCGTCGCCGTCAGCAAAATGCGTACCAGTTCCACGTTTACGCCAAGCCCTTTGGCAACATCGTCGCCAAGCTGCAAAATATTAAGGTAGCCTGCGCCCAAAACCGCAAGCATCAGCCCTAAAACAGCGTAGGGCAAAATAATTTCCACATGCGGCCAGCTGCGTGCGGCAAGCCCGCCAACCATCCACAAAAGTGCGCCATGTACCCTGTCGCTGTAAAGCACAAGGATGGCGGAAATGCCCGCACCTAAAAAGCTTGATACCGCCACACCGGCCAGCACCACGCGCAAGGGGCGGATGCCGTTTTTCCACGCCAGCAGGTAAATGCAGCACGCGGCAAGCATTGCGCCCACAAATGCCACCGGCACGATTAGATATTCCATGGCAGGCCACAGCACAATTACGCCGATGCCTGCCAGCCCCGCGCCGGACGAAATGCCGATAATATGCGGGTCAGCCAGCGGATTTTTCATTACCGCCTGCAAAATTGCGCCCGCTACGGCAAGGTTCATTCCAACCAGCGCCGCCACTATCGTACGCGGCAGGCGGATGTTAAAAAGAATCTGCCGGTGCGCGTTACTGCCTTCGCCGTTTACCAAATCGCCCAGTTCGCCAAAGGGTATGGCAACGGCACCGTTAAGCGCGCTGCACCAAAAACCCGTAACCGCCAGCGCCGTAAACAACAGCACCATCAAAAATCGCCACTTGCCTATCGCTATGCCAAATTTTACTCGTTCACTTGCTGCATTCTGTTCCATAAACGCACCTTATTTAAAAGAATCCGGGTAAGCCAGTTTTGCCATATATTCCACAGCTTCCGGGTAATGCACGCCGGGGCTTAACAAAAACATTTCCTGCGGCAGGTAATAAACACGCCCTGCCTTTACAGCCGGCAGGCTTTGCCATGCCGGGCTCTGCTCAATGCTTTTCTGCATCGCTGCTTTAATGGTTTCCAGCTTGCCCATGCTGGTAATATAAATAATATCCGGGTCGGCCGCCACCAGCGTTTCCATGCTGTAAGGCGCTGCCGTCGGGTTGTTTTCAAGCGGTACGCTGCCTGCGGCAATGTTGTCAAAACCCAAAAGCTCCGCCGTGCTGCCCGCAATGCTGCCTTCAAGCTGCACGGTTACGTTCTGCGCCGTACTGTGCAAAATGGCAATACGCAGTTTTTTATCCGGCATTTTGGCTTTAACATCCGCAATGCGCTTGTCCATAGCATCGTTAAGCTGCTTTGCCTTATCCTCGCTGCCGCAAATTTTGCCCAAAACACCAACAGTGTTTTTAACCTGCGCGTAAGTACGCATCTCCAGCACCACAACAGGTATGCCGTTTTCTTCAAAATTGCGCACAAACTTATCGTTCATGCCCTTATAGGCAATAACCAAATCCGGCTGCTGCTCAATAACCTTTTCAATATTTATGTTATAAACATTGCCAACCTCAGGCAAGTTTTTGTATTCGTCCAAAATGCCCGCTTTTGCGGATACGCGCGCCGCGACTTTAGCGTCAAGATTATGCAGCGGCTCTAAAAATGACGCCGACAGCGGCACGATTTTTTGCGGCACGCCGTTTAAAGTTATCTTCCTGCCGTTATCGTCCGTTACAGTAATGCCGCCGGAAGTGTTTTCCACCGGTGCTGCTTTATCGCTGCCGCCGCAGCCAGCAGCCGCACACAAAATAAACAGCGACATGATTATCAGTAAAAACTTTTTCATAATTTTACCTGCCTTAAAGCAATAGTCGGTAAAGCACAATCAGCTATGCGGCACAACGGCCGCATAGCTTACCATAACTGTTAAATTATTAAAGGCTGCCTATTCTGCCTGCAAAGCCTCCCATGCTTCTTCGGCATGTGCCGCAAACATATTGCGGATATTTTTGTTTTCGCCAAGTCCGTGAACATAAGCGTTTACCTTAAAGCCTTTTGCTTCAAGGATGGATTTATGCGAATCTTCTTCAGCGCCTGCCATATCGTTGTTGGCATGGTCGCCCGCAACCATCATCAACGGCATTAAAGTAACGTTTTTAACGCCGTTTGCTTCAAGTTTGGGGATAACGTCATCCAGTGCAGGCCAGCCTTCAACGGTGTAAATCATAACCTTGCCGCCGTAAAGCGCATCAAGCTTATCCTGCATAACAGCATAATAAGCGTTGGAAGGGTCCGGCGTACCGTGTGCCATTACCAGCACAGCGTCCTTTTTGCCAAGGCGCGGCATTTGCGATTTAATTGCCGCCATAGCCTGTTCAACGTCATCGCGCTGTCCTTCCTGCCCCATCCAGTACATCAGCGGCGTGCCGATAGTCATTTTTTTGAACTGGGTTTTATACTGGTCATAAACTGCGGTTTTGTAAGCGTATTCCATGCCAGGTATAATATCCAGCGAGGTAAGCGCCACGCGGTTGTAACCTTCGGCTTTCAACTGCTGCAAAGCTTCTTCCGGAGTCGGTACGGTAATGCCTTCGTTGGCTTTTATTCTGTCGATAATGATGTGCGAAGTAAACGCTACCACAACTTTAGTGCCGGGGTGCTGTGCTTTAATCTCGTTTACGGTTGCGTCAATGGTTTTTGCCCTGGTTTCAGGGAAGGTTGTGCCAAAACTCATAACCAGAATGGCGTCCTTGTTGGGCTGCGCCAACAGGGCAGGGTCGGTAGTGGTATAAGTGCGCACGCCAATTTGCGCTGCCTGCAAAAGCGCAGGCGTAGGTGCTTTAACTTCTTCGCTTAAACTAAATGCTGCCATAGCAGATGTCGATACCCCCGTTAAAAGCATGCAGGTTACTGCTGCTGCCAAAGATTTTTTACAGTTTGCTTTCATAATACTTCGCCTCCAACAATGTTAAAATTTATTTAAATTTCCTGTCGTTAAGGCAGGTGTTTATTTTAAACCAGCTTATGCGGATGAATCAGAACATAAAGTACAGTTCGGAGAAGATAGTCTGCGCGTCTTCGTTAGTGGTCTGTGCTTCCATATCCCAGTAGTTAACCATGCCGACGATGTTCTTGGCAAAGGTGTAGCTTACGCCCACGTTCCAGCCTTTGTAGCCGTCAGCAAAATATTCAGCATCGGTGGTCGGGTTAATGTAAGCGCTCGGGCTCTGGTCATAGTAGCCTGCGTGGATGCCGTAGCTGCCCGGGGTATCCGCTTCAGCGCCCTTCCAT
>CASEGD010000053.1 GCA_949287345.1 uncultured Phascolarctobacterium sp.
TCGTCCAGTGTATCTATAAAATAAAAAAACGAGACGCCTTAGCACAAAAGAAATACAAAGCCTGTACATCTTCTGTGCTAAAGGTCTCGTTTTTAGCTGTTATGCTAAAGAATAAGCCAAACCGCAAGCGGCTAGTATGTTGACTTATTGCCGGGAACTACTCCCCTTTAGTTGCATTATTGAGTTAATGTAAAAATTTTAACAAAAGCGCAAAAGCGTGTCAAGTAAAATTTTAAAAATTTTTGCGCGCACCGCTGACAAAAGTCCGCGTGTATACAGAATTTCATTGATATTTTACATAAAAAATGTTATACTTTTCATAAGTTATATTATAGCAGTATGACTTAATGATGAGGGAGTAGTTACCGCTTCTATGAGCTTGCGCAGATGTTCAAAAAAATTAAGGGAGGCAACATCAATGAAATTCTACCTGGAATCTGTGGAGAATACTTTTAAAGAAGTTTCTTCCAATCCAAACGGCCTTTCGACCCAGGAGGCCGAAGCAAGGCTTCAAAAGTACGGCAAGAACAAACTTGCCGAGGGTAAGAAAGTTACCCTCATGCAGCGCTTTTTAGAGCAGCTGTCCGACCCGATGCTGATTATCCTGATGGTAGCAGCGGTCGTATCCGGTATCACGAACTATCTCTCTGGTGAATCACCGGTCGACGTATTTATCATCATGTTTGTTGTTATTTTGAACTCGGTGCTCGGCGTTATTCAGGAAAGCAAGGCAGAAAAAGCCATTGAGGCTTTGAAGGAAATGTCCGCGGCAATGAGCAAGGTTTACCGTGACGGCAGCCTTGTTACCGTTAAAAGCGAAGACCTCGTTCCCGGCGACGTTATAGCGCTGGAAGCAGGCGACGCCGTTCCTGCCGATTCCCGTATTATTGAATGCGCCAGCCTGAAGGTTGAAGAAGCAGCCCTTACCGGCGAATCCGTACCGGTTAACAAAAAGGTTGAAACTTTGGCCACCAGCGGCGATGAAAAAGACGTTCCGCTGGGCGACCGCAAAAACATGCTTTATAACGGCACGGCTGTTGTATACGGCCGCGGCAAGGCAGTAGTTGTCGGCACCGGCATGGACACCGAAATGGGTAAAATTGCCACCGCCATTACCGAAGCAAGCGAAGGCATGACCCCGCTGCAGAAAAAACTGAGCCAGCTCAGTAAAATCCTTACCTACATGGTACTCGGTATCTGCGCATTCATCTTCGCGTTCAGCGTATGGCGTGCAGAAGCTATCGACGCCCGTCTGGTTCAGAGCTCCTTCATGGTAGCGGTAAGCCTCGCGGTAGCAGCTATCCCGGAAGGTTTGGCAGCAGTTGTTACTATCGTGCTTTCCATCGGCGTTACCAAAATGTCCAAACGCCATGCGGTTATCCGTAAACTGACCGCCGTTGAAACTTTGGGCTGCACCGAAATTATCTGCTCCGATAAAACCGGTACCCTGACCCAGAACAAGATGACGGTTGTTGACCACTTCCACTTCACCAAGGACCGCCCGTATCTGGCGAAAGCCATGAGCCTTTGCTGCGACGCCGAAATTGACGACAACGGCAAAGTAACCGGCGAACCTACCGAAGCAGCACTTGTAACTTATTCCTACACCGTCGGCAACCCGAAAAACAAACTGGTGCCGGAATATCCGCGTATCGGCGAAGCTCCGTTCGACTCCGTAAGAAAGATGATGTCTACGGTTCACGAACGCCTGAACAAAGAATACCTCAAGCTCCCCGGCGTTTGCGATTACGTTCAGTTTACCAAAGGCGCCCCGGGCGAAGTATTGAAGCTTTGTACGCACTACCTTGATGAAAACAGCGTTATCAAACCGCTGACCGACGATAAACGCGAGCTTATCGAAAGCCATATTCGCCGTATGGCGAACAATGCACTGCGCGTACTGGCCTGCGCTAAACGTGAGTACGAAAAACCGCCTACGGACTTCAGCCCGGAAGCACTTGAACATGATTTGATCTTCGTCGGCATTACCGGCATGATTGACCCGGTTCGCCCCGAAGTTGTTGACGCTATCAAACAATGCCACAGTGCAGGCATCCGCCCGGTTATGATTACCGGCGACCACATCGACACCGCTGTTGCCATTGCCAAAGAGCTGGGCATCGCCAAAGACGCCAGCCAGGCAATTACCGGCGCACAGCTTAACGAAATCAGCGAAGAAGAATTCAACGGCGGCGCTGTTGAAAATTACTCCGTATATGCACGTGTACAGCCTGAACATAAGGTACGTATCGTAAAAGCTTGGCAGGCACGCGGCAAAGTAACCGCTATGACCGGCGACGGCGTTAACGACGCTCCTTCCATTAAAAACGCAGATATCGGTATCGGCATGGGCATTACCGGCACCGACGTTACCAAAAACGTTGCCGATATGGTTCTGGCCGATGATAACTTTGCAACCATCGTTGCAGCCGTTGAAGAAGGCCGCCGCATTTACGACAACATCCGTAAATCCATTCAGTTCCTGCTTTCTTCCAACCTTTCCGAAGTTATCAGTATCTTCGTATCTACCATGATGGGCTTTACCATCCTGCTGCCTATCCACCTCTTGTGGATTAACCTTATTACCGACGCATTCCCGGCACTGGCACTGGGCATGGAAAAAGGCGAAGCCGATATTATGGAACGCAAACCGCGTTCTTCCGATGAAGGCATCTTTGCCGGCGGGATGGGCTTTGACTGCGCATACCAGGGCATTATGCTGGCAGGCGTAACGCTGGTATCCTATTTTGTAGGCCACTATGTTGAATCCGGACGTTGGGAAGTTGTTGACAGCCTTGACGGTATGACCATGGCGTTCATTACTCTGGCAATGGCCGAAATCTTCCACTCCTTCAACATGCGCAGCCAGCACATGTCAATCTTCAGCGCACAGGGCCACAACCCGTACCTGTACGGTTCCATGATTTTCTCGCTGGTTTTGAGTACCGGTATCGTTTACATGCCTGTTATCAGCGATATGTTCAAATTCCAGCATATCTCCTTTGAAGAATACTTCATCGCAATGGGCATGGCCTTCTCGGTAATTCCTATCGTAGAAATCGTAAAATTTGTTCAGCGCAAAATGCGTCATCAGGCATAACCGCTGACACAAACACAAATTTAAAAGAGGTATGGCAATTTGCCATACCTCTTTTTTATACGCCTACGCGGATATAAAAACGCACCGCAGGGATAACTTAAAGAGTCATCCTTGCCGTGTGTTTTATTTTTTATCAGGCTTCGCCCTTAACCATTTTTTGATACTGCCTGCCCCACTCGCCCATAGCGTCGATAATTGGATGCATGGATTTGCCCAGCTCGCTCAGCGAATATTCCACACGCGGCGGCACTTCCGCATAAACGGTGCGTACCACAAGCCCATCGTTTTCCATGCTGCGCAGGCTGTCTGTCAGCACCTTCTGGCTGATTCCGGTCAAGTCCTTTTTCAGTTCATTAAAACGCCATGTTCGCATTTGCAGGTTGCGCATAATCAAAAGCTTCCACTTGCTGCCAATCAGCGCCACGGTTGTCGCCACCGGGCAGGCGGGCAGTTCTTCCTTCGTCAGCATTGCCGTAACCTCCGTACCAAAACTTTAATTTATTATGTTACATTAAATTATAGCCTTTTGCGGCGTTTACTGCAACAGCAGTTACCAAAAGGTGACTAAGTAATAGATTTGTGCGTACTTGTTTGTTGTTTAAAATGCTTTTATAATCAAACCTGTAAAAAGCAAAACGGAGGTACAAACCATGCAGAACAAAATTTTAAATACCATCACTTTAAGCGCAGGCAGCGTAACCGTATACGAAAATAGTGGGCTTAAACTGCACAGCTATGCCACCGGCGACGCGCTCGCCGACGTTGCCTACATTGTTGAAGGCAAAGATGAACTTATCGGCATTGAACTTCCCGCCTTCACCGCCAGCCTCGAAACATGGCAGGAATACATCAAAACCCTTGGCAAACCCATGCACAGCATTTTTATCTGCTGCCATCCCGCCGGGGCGGATTACATTAAGGGCATGAAGGTTTACGGCACGGCAGGCGCAAAAGCATCAATCAGCGGCGGCACTGCCAAAGCCATTACAGACGGTTTGCAGCAAGCCTTTGGCGATGATTTCCACGGTAAGGACGCAGCGGTGATTACCGACATTGTCAGCGGCAAAATTACGCTGGGCGGCGTGCAGTTTGAACTGCTTGACCGCGGCGAAAGCTACGACCTTGTTATCCCTGCCTTTAACGCAGTTTACACGCACATGCTGGGCAAAACCACGCACTCCATTCTTGTAAGCACAGAACATATCGACGCTTTTGCCGCTGTGCTGCGCGAATATCAGGCTGCAAGTTATGAACTTATTTTAACCTCTCACGGTGGGCCGGAAGGGCAGGACGCTGTGGAAGAAAAGCTGCGTTACCTTGCAAAAACCAAAACACTGGCGCAAAGCTGCACCAACACTGCCGATTTTAAAGCCGCCATGCAAAAAGCCTTTCCCGATTACGATGGGCTAAACTATCTTGATATGACAGCACCGGCGCTGTATAAATAAGCAAATAAAACAAAAAGTACGGCTACTTAATTGCGGCCGTACTTTTTTATTGTTATGTTTTATTTTACTGCTTGTTCTAATTTTTCAAGGCTTTCCGTTATCATGCCATACTGGTTAATAGCGGCGTATTCACACACCTGCGTTGCCTGCGGCGCGTATTTTTTAAGGGCAACAAAGTATTCAGCCCAGTAAATATTGCCGTTGCCTACGGGCAAATGCGCGTCCCTTGTGCCGTCGTTATCGTGGATATGCACACCGACCAGTTTGCTGTTTAAATCGCGCAGCACGTCGGGCAAGTTCCAGCCGTTGACATGTGCGTGCCCTGTATCCAAAAGCGCCGCTGCCTGCGGGAAGCGTTTAAACAGACCCATGTATTCCTCATAATCAAACAGCAGCGTGCCGGTAGTGCGCAGGCCGACGTTTTCCAGCGCAACGGTTACGCCGTATTTTTCCGCCAGTTTCAGCAGCTTTTCAATACGCCCGTACACAAGCTCCTGCACCGCCAGTTTTTCGCCGCCCATGCGCCACGCTTCGTTGCTGTGCACAACCACAAACGCTGCGTTTATTTTCTGCGCGTAGGCAAAAGTTTTATCGTACACATCAAGGTACGCCGTGTCGTTTGGGTCGGCAAGGTTTACCGCCACGCACGGCCCGTGGATGCTGAAGCGGCGCGTCATGCCGTCCTTTTCCTTCAAATCCTTCAGCACATAATCCCAGTAATGGTCGGTGCCGAACTCATAAAAAATTTCAATATCATACTGCATTGGCAAATCCTTTAAAAAGGCTTTGCTGAAGCTGCCGAAAGGCAAATCACTTACCGAAAATTTCATCTTACAATCTCACCCTTTTGTACATAACCGATATTTTCTTTGGTTTCTGCGTTAAACAGGCTTACCTCGTCCCAGTTAAAGTC
This sequence comes from uncultured Phascolarctobacterium sp., assembly GCA_949287345.1. Classification (GTDB taxonomy): domain Bacteria; phylum Bacillota; class Negativicutes; order Acidaminococcales; family Acidaminococcaceae; genus Fusicatenibacter_A. Next base: position 5,462 of record CASEGD010000053.1, read on the forward strand.
AAGGCCGATGTTGCCGCTAATTTCCGCGCCCGTGCCCGGCAGCGTTACAAACACCGTTTCGCCGTTGACGTTAACGGTAACTGTGCGCTGGTTGCCGGTGTTTTCCTGGTAGCTTACGCAGCCCTTAATTTTGCCGTCAGCCGCAGGTTTTAAATGCTCCGGCCTTATGCCGATAAGCACATTGGTATGCCCTTCCAGAATCTTCTGCCACAGCTCCGGCACATCGCTTACCACATCGCCTATTTTTAGCTTGCCGCTGCTGTAATAGCCGCTGACGATGTTCATCGCGGGCGAGCCGATAAAGCCTGCAACGAAAGTGTTGGCCGGGTGGTGGTAAATAACGTCCGGCGTACCAGCCTGCTGCAAAACGCCGTCGCGCATAACGACGATGCGGTTGGCAACGGTCATTGCTTCAATCTGGTCGTGCGTTACATAAATCATGGTCGGTTTGTAAATTTCGTGGATGCGGACAAGCTCCGTCCTCGCCTGCTGGCGCAGCTGCGCGTCAAGGTTGGAGAGCGGCTCATCCAGAAGGAAATACGGCGATTGTTTTACCAGCGCCCTGCACAGGGCAACACGCTGCTTCTGCCCGCCGGAAAGGTCTTTCGGCTTGCGGTTTTCGTAGCCCTGCAAGTTCAAAATTTTCAGCGCTTCCGTGGTGCGCCTTTTAATTTCGTCCTCGCCCAGCTTCTGGATTTTCAAGCCGAAGGCAATATTATCCCATACGGAAAGGTGCGGAAACAGCGCGTAGCTTTGGAACACCATTGCTACGTTGCGCTCTCCGGGAGGCACATCGTTAATGACCCTGCCGCCCATAACAAGCTCGCCGCTGGTAATTTCCTCCAAGCCTGCAATCATGCGCAGGGTTGTACTTTTGCCGCAGCCGGAAGGCCCGAGCAGAATGAGGCGCTCGCCTTCTTTTATTTCCAGATTCAGCGATTTAACAATTTTGGCATCTCCGTAAGATTTACATACATTATTAAAAACTATGCTGTTCATTATTAACCTTTAACCCCCGATTGCATAAATGTATTAAGGATGAACTTCTGGCAGAACACGTACAGAATCAACGGCGGCAGGCTTGTCAGCACGGCAACCGCCATGGCAATGCCCCATTCGCTGCCGCCCTCGGCGCTGATAAACATTTGCAGGGCAAGAGGCAGCGTGTACATTTCCTTATCCTGCAAAACAAGCAGCGGCCAGAAGTATTCGTTCCACGAGTTGATGAAGAACAGAATCGCCACCGCGATAACAGAAGGTTTAATCAGCGGCAGAATAACGCGGCGCAGGATGACAAACGGCTTGGCGCCGTCAAGGATGGCCGCCTCCAGCAGCGCCTTCGGTATGCCGCGCATCGTCTGGCGCATCAGGAAAATGCCCATGCCATCCGCGAAAGCGGGCAACATTACACCCAGCGGGTGGTTTAACAGGTTCAGCTTGCTCATCAGCAGGTAGTTAGGCATAATCAGCACCGTTACCGGGATGAAGAACGTCAGCAGCATGCTGTTAAAAATCGTTTCTTTGTATTTAAAATCGTAGTAGATAAAGGCAAACGCCGCTAAGACGCTTGTGATAACCTTCATCGCGGTTGTACCCGCAGCGATGATGAAGGTGTTGTAGATGTAGGTTAAAAGTGGGAAATCCTCCAGCACCGTTGTGTAGTTGTTAAGCGTCGGCGGGAACGGCAGCGGGTTCAGCGTAGCCTGAAAAATCTGGTCCATATCCTTTAAAGAAGTGGATATCATAAAAACTATCGGCCACAGCTGAATAAAAACTGCAATTAAAAGCGGGATATGCCACATTAATTCTTTTTTATCAGTTTTCATAATATACCTTCTTCTCTAAATATTTGGTCCTGAAAAGCAGGAACGCGATATAGCAAATCATCGTGATAATGGCAAAGGCTGCGGATTTGCCGGTCTGGAAGAATACAAACGCATACTGGTAAATGATGTACACAAGGTTGGAGCTGCCCTGGTCAGGCCCGCCCTGCGTAAGCATGTTTACCGGCACCAGCACATACTGCAAGCCGAACACCAC
>CASEGD010000054.1 GCA_949287345.1 uncultured Phascolarctobacterium sp.
GGCAACCAATACAGACTTAATTTTTTGCATAGTTTACCCTCCTTCGGATAGCACTGTACATATTTTATTAAAAAAAGTTACTAATTGCAATAGTTTCAATGTAAGTATTCGTGTATACCGAGATACAATGAAAAATATATTTTATTTGTTGTGAGTTGAGATAAAGCATTATAATAAGTGTAGTTGATATTCTTATGGAATAATGTTACACTAAGTTCAGGAGTGTGATATTATGTTAAGGAAAATATTTATTTGTTTAATTGCTTTTGTATGTTTACTAAATGTTACCGAAGCAAAGGGGGTATTTTTAGGTGAAGATCCTTTAGATCATAAACTTTACCTTGAAACTGACTCTGTGATTTCTTTGGGCATTGTAGATAAAGAAACTAACAAACAAAAAGTTGTAAGCAGTTCTGGGATATATTATGAATTAAGATATATATCTGGTACTGATATATGTGTTGATGGGTATATTATGCGTAAAATATCTGAAAATGAATATTATAAGAGACCTATAACTTTTGAAAGAAGAGGAACTTATAAAGGGGAATTGTTATGGGGAGGGCTTTATTTTGAAGATACTACTTGGCGTAAAGTGAATTTAATGGATAATGTAGAATACAAAACTGTTAAAGAAGTAGAAAAGGCATTATTTATAAATGAAAATGATTTAGAATAGCCATTTTTGATCTTATTAAAACCACTTGTCTATCGTGGACGGGTGGCTTTTTATTATAAAAAAACAGGGCGAATAGCATGTTATACCTGCCCTGTTTTGTAGTCATAGAGTTTATTTGTATAATAGCCAGTACACGATACAATCAGCACTAACTGACACTAAGATGGGTATGACTACTTTACCCATCACGAAGGCAAGACTGTCCTTCAAATTCAACCTCCTTCTTAATATAGGTATTTCGCGCTATTCATAAAATAGTGGAGGTTACTTAAAATTATATATTAGAAAGAATGAAATAACAATGTATCTTTAGTAGCAATTTGCCATTAAAAGCAAAGTATAATATAATTTGATTATAAATACCAATTCATTTAATATATAGTATTTAAGAGATTGGATAACGGGCAATGAAAAACGAACTTTATTTATCAACTGCATATTTGGATGATTTGATGGTGCGGATGGCGCACCACAGCACGGCTATTGAAGGCAACACACTGACGCAGGGCGAAACCAAAAGCGTTTTGATTGACGGCTATGTGCCGCGTGCGATTGATTTGCGCGAACTGAACGAGGTTTTAAATTATAAAGTCTTTACCAAACAAATGGTTCAGTTTTTGCTTGACGGCAGAGAGGTAAACAGTGATTTTATTAAGGAAATCCATGCCATACTTTGCCATGAGGCAATTGAATCTGTGCCGGGCAAGTTTAAAACGCAGCCTAATATGGTTATCGGCGCGGATTTTACACCGTCGCCGCCGTACCGCGTGCCGATGGATATTGAACAGTGGCGTCAGGATTTGGGGTATCAGTTAAGCAATGCCGCCGATGATAAAGCAAAGGTGGAAGCAATTTGCCGACAGCATTTCCGTTTTGAACATATTCATCCCTTCCCGGACGGAAACGGACGAGTTGGGCGCGCACTGATGGTTTACACGGCTTTGCAGAATAAAATGGCGCCGATAGTAATACCGGTGCAGGAAAAGAAAAAGTACATTAACTTTTTAAACACGGAAGATTTAAACGGCTTTGTTGATTTTTGCCTTGAATTGCAGCAGCAGGAAATTGAGCGGATAAAAATTCTGGCTGATGAGCGCGATAAGGTTTTAATGGTATACAGTAAATAAAAAAGAGTCCGGCGTTTCGTCAGACTCTTTTTGTATATAGGAATCACTCCAGCAAATTGTTTTTGCGCCAGCCTTCGCTTTTCCAGCGGTAGATAAAGACAAGCGCGCGCAGGCATTCATCAAGGCACATGGCAAGCCATACGCCAACCAGCCCCCAGCCGAGATGCAGCCCGAAGAACCACGCACCAAGCGTCGCCACGCTCCACATGGAAACAAGCCCCGTCGTTACCGGCCATTTGATATCGCCCGCCGCCTGCAGGCTCATAACCATTACCATGTTGACGGCGCGCCCGGCTTCAAGGAACACTTCAATCAAAAAAATGTGCCGCCCCAGCTCCAGCACTTCGGGGTTATCGGTAAAAATGCCGTAAATGCGGTCGCTGTTAAAAAATAAAATCAGCGTAAGCGTGGTGCTGATTAAAACCGACAGGCGGATGGTTTTCCAGACGCGCTTTTCCACAGCGTCAAGGTCGCCCGCGCCGATTAAAAAGCCGACGATAATTTGCGTTGCCATGGCCAGCGCCTGCGAATAGATGTATGAGAACATGGCGATGATGTAGGCGTAAATTTTGGTGGTGATGACCACTATGCCCATGACATTGACGAAGCGCATGATAACCATCTGCGAAATCTGGTAGGAAAGCGATTCGCCGCCGGAGGGCAGGCCGAGGTACAAAATTTTATACAACGTGTTTTTGGGGAAGGGGCGCAGGTATTTAAACGAAAGTTTAACATCAATAAACCTGCGGAAGAAGTATAATATGAGCAGCAGCCCCAGCACTTTACTGGTGTTGGTGCTGATGGTTACGCCCAGAACGCCCATGGAGGGAATCGGCCCAAGGCCGTGGATGAGCACGCAGTTGCCCGCGATGTTGATGAGGTTCATCACAACGGAGCAAATCATGGTGATTTTCAGCAGCGAATAGCCGCGGAAGAAGGAGATGAACGAGATATACGCCGACTGCACGACGATAAACAGGCCTATGTAGCGCAAAAACAGCGACGCTTCTTCCCAGATATCCGGCGGCACGTCCAGAAGCCCTAAAAAGAAGCTGTCAAAAATAAACAGCGCCGCGCTGATGATAACGCCGAAAACCATATTTGCCAGCAGCGATACGGTGCAGACTTCGGCGACTTTTTCTTTGTTGCCTGCTCCGCGGTGCTGGGCGATTAAAATGGTTGCCGCCATGCTGATAACGCTGAGCGCGAGGATGACGATGTTGATTATCTGGTTGGCGTTGCCGACGGCGGCGACGGAGTGCTGCGAGTAGTGGCTGAGCATGAACTGGTCCACGTTGCCGACCATCATCTGCAAAAGTATCTCGATGAAAATCGGCCAGGTCATTTTAAAAACCGAAAGCTTCTGCGTGCCTTCGGCGTGTTTTATTTTAGGCATTATATGCTCCTTTGGTACGGAAAAATATCTTTTATTATAGCAGTTTGCATGGCATTTACAAGCAGAGAAATGTAAAAAAAATGCCGGCGGCGGTAAATTCGCAAAAGTCTGAAAAAATAATGTTAACCACAACGCGATAAAAGGTTGACAATAAAAACGGCAAAACTTATAATTAAAACGTAAAGGTGTGGTGAACTATGTTAAAACTTATCAGGGCTTTATCAGAATACAACGGCCCGACTTACGACGGCGCGGTAATGGCCAAGGCCGCAATCCGCGCGACAGATTTATCCAACGGTGAATATTTAACGCGTCCGGTAAAAATGGCTCCGCCCCGCATGGGCGTGATGGAGGCTTACCGCGAAGGGGCTGCTTCGCTGACGGTTACGCTTTTGCGTCCGCTGGTGCGCGCCGGCGAGATGCCCGAAGTTGTGCCGCAGGGCGAAAAGCTGTTGAGCTTTGTGATTGACAAGGATGAAATTAACGCTTACCTTGACGCGGTGAACGATACCAATTCCATCCACCGCGGTGATAACCCGGTTGTGCCGGGATTGTGCATGGTTGAGCGTTTGTGGCGCGAGCTTGATAAGCCGATGCCGCTGAACTGGGATGTTAAGTTTAAAATGCCGGCGTTTGCGGGCGAAACGATTGACGTATATAAAAACGGCCAAGCGCTGGACGGCTACTGCGGCGGGCGCGAGCTGTTCAGCATTGCGGTAAAGGGGCGGTAACATGGCACAGGCAAAAACAGACGGCACGCGCGATATGGTGAAAATGGCGCTTTTAATGGCGATGAACTGCGTGTCGGCGTATGTCATTATTCCGCTGCCGTTTTCGCTGTCGCCGATATCCTTGCAGACGGTGTTTGTTAACCTGCTGGGCTTTTTGCTGACGCCGCGCCAGGTAGTGATTGCCATGAGCGCATACCTTTTGATGGGGCTGGCGGGCATACCGGTGTTTACCGGCGGCGCCAGCGGACCGGGCAAGCTGTTTGGCCCGACCGGCGGTTATATTTTTGGCTTTATGGCGGCGGCGTTTATCATCAGCTGGCTGCGCGGCAATAATTACGGCTTTAAACGCTGCGCCTTTCTGGGCGTGGTTGTTGGCATACCGGTAATTTATCTGTTCGGCGTGGCGCAGCTTAACCTGCTGACCGGCATCGGCTGGGAAAAAGCAATTATTACCGGCGCTTTGCCGTTCATCCCGATGGACATTGTTAAATGCGTGGCGGCGGCGTACATCACTGCGCCGGTGCAAAGGGCGATTGGCGGCGGACGCTGATGGACAGGGTTTGTTTAATCGGCGGGCTGCGTACTTATGTGGGGCTGACGGGCGGCGTGTATAAGCACGTACCGGCAGAACTTTTGGGCGCAGCGGTGCTGAAGGAAGTTGTAAAAAAATATAACGCTGTGCCGCAGCAGATAATTGCGGGCAACGGCGTGGGCGCAGGCGGCAACATTGCAAGGCTGGCGGCTTTGGAAGCCGGGCTTGATGAAACGATACCTGCCGTAAGCGTCGATGTGCAGTGCGGCAGCGCGCTGGAAGCCGTGGCGATGGCGGCGGCAAAAATAGAAGCGGGCGAGGCGGACGTGATTATCGCCGGCGGGTTTGAAAGCACCAGTACCCAGCCGCGGCGCGGATACAACGCCAACCACCCGGATTACAAGGGCGAAGAAACATACAGCGTCGCCAAGTTTATGCCTGATATCCACCGAGAAACGGTGATGCTGGAAGGCGCGGAGCTGACAGCGGAGCGCGAGCATATCAGCCGTGTGGAAAGCGACTCGTGGGTTTTGCGCAGCCACAAACTGGCGGCGCAGGCAGCGGCGGACGGCGTGTTAAACGATATTATCGTGCCCTGCTTCGGCGCGGTGCGCGATGAAGGCATCCGTCCCAAAATGAGCCAGCGTTTGCTGGACAGGCTGCCCTGCGTTTTGGAGGGCGGCAGCTTTACCAATGCGGCCAATGCCTGCCTGACGAATGACGGCGCGGCGTTTGTGCTGCTGACGAGTGAGAGTTATGCCAAAGCGCACAACCTTGCCGTGCAGGCCAAAGTGCGTTGCAGCGCGGCCGTGGGCGGCGACCCTTTGGTAAGCCCCAAAAGCGCGGTGCTGGCGGTGCAGGCGCTGCTGCAAAAAGCAGGGCTTACGCATAATGAGATAGACTGTTTTGAACTGAACGAAGCGTTTGCCGTTATCGACGTGCTGTTCAGCCGTGCGTTCCCCGGGCATGAGGACGGCTACAATATTTTCGGCGGCGCTCTGGCATACGGGCACCCTTACGGCGCTTCCGGCGCGATTATTTTGCTGCACCTGTTAAAATCGCTGGCAAAGCGCGGCGGCAGGTACGGCGTGGCTTCGGTTGCGGCGGCTGGCGGCGTTGGCACGGCGCTTTTAATTGAGAGATGTTAATATGGATTATTTAGATATAATAGCAGCAAAGCCGCCCCAAAAGGCGGCTTTAATAACAGAAGAACAGGTTTATACCTACGGCAGGCTGACGGAACTGGCGCAGAAGCGTCGGCGCGAAACGCAGGGGCAAAGCGGCGCCTGTTTCATCAAAAAACAAACGATAGCCGAGCAGCTGATTGAATTTATCGCGCTGAGCGGCACGCCGTTAGTGCCCGTGCTTACGCCGCAGGAAGCTGATACCGCGCACCTTGTAAATATATCCGCCCCGGCGGAAGCCTGCATGGGCGTAATGACGAGCGGCACAACCGGAAAGCCGAAGGTGCTGTTCCGCACTTTTGACAGCTGGGCGGGCTTTTTTGACGAGCAGAATCGTGTGTTTGGCATAACGGAAGCAAGCTGCATGTTTGCGCAGGGCAGCCTGGCATTTACCGGCAACCTTAATTTGTACATGGGCGCGCTGCATGCAGGGGCGGCAATCGCTGCGGCGGATAAGTTCCGCCCGCGCCTGTGGCAGGAGATGATTGCACGGCATAACTGCGGCGTGGTGTACCTGATACCCGCCAAACTGCGCCTGCTTGCGCGCAGCAGCAAAGAACCGCTGGCGTGCGTTAAAAATATTATCGCCGGGTCGCAGGGCTTTGACCGCAGGGATATGGCGGCGGTGAAACGCATTATGCCCAATGCGGAGATGACGCTGTACTACGGCGCAAGCGAACTTAATTACATTACTTACATTACCGGCGCGGAAATGACGGACGACCGCACGCTGATTGGCAGGCCGTTTAACGGCGTGGGCGTAAGCGTTAAAAACGGCGAAATTTACATTGACACGCCGTACCATGTCATCGGAAAAGCGCGCCCCTGTACGCTGGGGGACTGCGGCAGCATTGACGCGGACGGCATGCTGCACTTTCTGGGGCGGCGCGACGATATGTACAACATCAACGGGCTGAAAATTTCCGGCTTGAAGGTGACGGACTCGCTGCTAGACTGCGGCGGCGTTGAGGATGCAGCGGTACTGCCAATGCACAGCGACAGCGGCGATATGCTGGCAGCCTTTGTTGTGGGCAAGGGCTTAACCAGAACACTGCTTTTGCAGAAGCTGCACGGCAAACTTACGGAGCATGAACTGCCCAAGCGCATAATTTTTATAGACGCCCTGCCGAAAAACGAAAGCGGCAAAACGGACAGGAAAAAACTGAAAACATTGCTTGAAAAATAAAACTGCTGTCTGAAGGTTAAAGTTCAGGCAGCAGTTTTTGTATGCGTTTATAAATTTTAAAAAATTACTTGCACGCAGCACTGCTTTGTGCTATTATGTACCTGCGTTTGCAGTGGCAGGGCAGCACCGTTCGGGCTGTACCAAAGATGCTGCGGCAAAAGCAAAAAAACTGGTCGTAAAACCGCTTGGACTTAACTGCCGGGACGTGACTGAAATTGAGCATTTATGCGTATTTTTAGCGTACTCCGGGTGGAGTGCGCTTTTTTTATGCTTCCGGTAATCCTTGCAGAAAGGAGTTGTTATGGATTTAACTTTTGGCGTGGATAAAAAGGCAAAATTGCTGGGCGTGCCGCTTGTTATACTGGGCGAAATGGCGCAAAGAACGGATGTAATTTTTATCTGCGTGCCAGACAGGGCGATTGGCGAAGCTGCCGAAAAGCTGGCGGCAGAAGTTGTGCGCGGCGGAATTGACATGCAGGGCAAATTTGCATATCACGTTAGCGGCAGCGCGCAGTGTGATGTGTTAGCACCGTTGGCTGCTTTGGGCATGGAAGTGGGCAGCCTGCACCCTTTGCAGAGCTTTGCTGCGCCGCGCGATAATTTGGCAAACATCGGCATGGCGGTGGACGGCACCCCCAAGGCGCAGGCTTTGGCAAACGATTTGGCGCGGCTTGCAGGCGCAGTTCCGTTTAACGTGCCTGCCGAAGAAAGGGCGGCGTACCACGCGGCGGCGTGCTTTTGCAGCAACTACGCCGTAACGGTAGTGGCGCTGGCACAAAAACTGCTCAGCCGCTGGGCGACAAGTGAAAAAGAAGCGTTTAAATTATTGCTGCCGCTCTTTAACGGTACGGCTCATAATTTGCAAAACGCAGATACGGCGGTGCAGGCACTTACAGGCCCTATCGTGCGCGGCGACGCAGTAACGGTAAAGGCGCATCTTGCCGCATTGCCGCAGGTATTTTTATCCGCCTATTGCGCCATTGGCAGAGAAACGGTAAAGCTGGCTGTGGCTAGTGGCAGCATAACGCCATCCGCGGCAGCGGAAATGGAAAGTTTATTAACGGAGGCAACTAAATGAAACAGATTACAACGGCGACAATAAAACAGATGAAGCAGAACGGCGAGCCGATTACGATGGTGACGGCGTATGATTACGCTATGGCAAAAAACGTGTGTGAGGCCGGTATTGAAATGATTTTGGTGGGCGATTCGCTGGGCAATGTGGTGCTGGGCTACAACAGCACCGTGCCGGTAACGATGGACGAGATGATTCACCACACCAAAGCCGTTATGCGCGGGGCGCAGGGCGCGCTGGTGGTAGGCGATATGCCGTTTATGAGCTATCAGGCGAGCTTGGTGGACGGCATGTACAACGCCGCCCGCTTTTTGAAGGAAACAGGCTGCGCGGCAGTGAAACTGGAGGGCGGCAGCGAGGTGTGCGAGCTGGTGCATAAGCTGACGCAGGCAGGCATACCCGTAGTGGGGCATATTGGGCTGACGCCGCAATCGGTGAACCAGCTGGGCGGCTTTAAGGTGCAGGGAAAAAGTGCGGAAGCAGCGCAGAAGCTTTTAGACGATGCCCGCAGTCTGGAGCAGGCAGGAGCGTTCAGCATTGTGCTGGAATGTGTGCCGGAGCTTCTGGCAAAAAAGGTTACGGAAAGTTTGGCAACGGCGGCAACTATCGGCATCGGCGCGGGCAAATACTGTGACGGGCAGGTGCTGGTGTGCAATGATTTGCTGGGCTTTACGGATGGCTTCTGCCCCAAATTTGTTAAACGCTATGCCGATGTGCACGGTGAGATTGTAAACGCCGTTAAGGGCTACATCACCGACGTTAAGTCGCGCAGCTTCCCGGCGGCGGAGCATACCTTTAAAATTGACGACGACGTGTTGGATAAACTGTACTGATAAAGGAGAATGAAAATGAAGCTTTGCAAAACTGTGGCGGAACTCCGCGAAGAAATTATGCTGGCTAAAGCTGCCGGCAAAACTATCGGCCTTGTGCCGACTATGGGCGCGCTGCATGAAGGGCATGCTTCGCTTATAAAAGCAGCGGCAATGGAAAACGAACTGGTAGTGGTGAGTGTGTTTGTAAACCCCACGCAGTTTGGCCCTAACGAAGATTTGGATGCTTACCCCCGCACGCTGGAAGCAGACTGCAAGCTGGCGGAAAGCATGGGTGCGGACATTGTTTTTGCACCAAACCCGGCGGAAATGTACCCCAGCGAGGAGATGACATGGGTGGAAGTTACCGGCGATATTACTAAAGTTTTATGCGGGCGCACCCGCCCCATCCACTTCCGCGGCGTAACAACCGTGGTAAGCAAATTGTTTAACCTGGCGCAGCCGGACCACGCCTATTTTGGGCAGAAGGACGCGCAGCAGGCAGAAGTTATCAAACGCATGGTTAAGCATTTGTTCTTTAACGTGCAGCTGCGCATTATGCCGATTGTGCGCGAGGCAGACGGGCTGGCAAAATCATCGCGCAACACCTATTTAAGCAAGGCGGAGCGCGCGGCGGCAGTTGTTTTAAGCAGCAGCCTTGAAACCGCACAAACTTTATTCGGCGCAGGCGAACGCAACAGCAAAAAGCTGGTGGAAGGTGTTAAAAAGCTTATCGGCGATGAGCCCATGGCTGATATTGATTATGTGGAAATGTATGCCCTGCCGGGGCTGAAACCGGTGCCGGAAGTTTTAACAACCGGGCAGTATCTTTTGGCGGTTGCCGTAAAATTTGGCAGCACCCGCCTGATTGACAACGTAATTTTGGAGGTAAAATAAATGCTTTACACAATGATGCACGGCAAAATCCACCGCGCTACCGTTACGGAAGCCAACCTTGAATATATGGGCAGCGTTACCATCGACAGCGATTTAATGCAGCTGGCAGGCATTTTGCCGGGCGAGCGCGTGCAGATTGTTGACAACAACAGCGGTTCGCGCCTTGAAACCTACACCATTGCGGGCGCGCCGGGCAGCGGCGTAATTTGTCTTAACGGTGCGGCGGCACGCCTTGTGCAGCCGGGCGACAAGGTTATTATTATGGCTTACGCGCAGATGACGGAGCAGGAGGCACTGAGCCTTGTGCCAAAGGTTGTAATGGTTGACGAAAACAACAAACCCATGAAGGTGCGCGGCACTGAACTGGAAAGAGAAATAGGCTGAAAATAAAAAACTGCTGTCTGAAGTTTAAAGTTCAGACAGCAGTTTTTTATTTTGGTAGTTAAATGTAAATTTCTGCTTTTGCAAACAGGGCGGCTTTACCTTTTAAGCAGCAGCGGCCGTCAGCAAGCTGTGCGTAAATAACTCCGCCGCGGCGTGATGCCTGATAAGCAACCAGTTCATTTTTGCTAAGCTTTGCCTGCCAGTATGGCAAAATATGGCAATGCCCGCTGCCGCACACAGGGTCTTCGGCAACATTCAGTTTGGGTGCAAAGGAGCGGGAAACACAGTCAAATTCTTTGCCGGGTGCAGTAACGTTTACAAGTAAGCCGTCAAGCTCAATCATTTTGGCAAAATCAGGCTGCATTTTGCGTACGGTTTCTTCATCATCAAACACGCAAACTAAATCACGGGCAACGTAGGCTTCTGTGGGGCGTGCGCCAAGCACTTCCGCCATAGTGTCCGTAACTTCTACCTTTTGCAGCTTGTAAGCGGGGAAGTCCATTGCAAATAAATTCCCTTCTTTTGTAACTGTCAGCACGCCGCTTAAGGTGTTAAATTCCACACGAGTGCAGGCAGGCTCCACAAAAGTGGTAATGACATAAGCTGTTGCCAGCGTGGCGTGTCCGCACAGGTCAATCTCTCCGCCGGGGGTAAACCAACGCAGGCGGTAGCGTCCGTCTGCTTCTTTAACGGCAAAAGCGGTTTCGGATAAATTATTTTCAATAGCTATACTTTGTAAAAGGTTGTCTTCCGGCCATTCATCCGGCAGACATACGGCAGCAGGGTTGCCGCTGAAAACCTTATCGGTAAAAGCATCTACAACGTATTGTTTCATAAATATCCCCTCCAAAAAATTTTATAATATCATTATAGCATAAATACTGTTATTTTAAATAAACCTGCCGGTGATGCTGGCGGGGGTGGCTTTAATCTGCTGCGGCGTGCCGGTGGCGACAATGCGCCCGCCTTCTTCGCCGCCGCCCGGGCCCATGTCGATGATGTAATCGGCGTTTCGAATAACGTCAAGGTCGTGTTCGATGACGATAACCGTCGCGCCGCTGTTAATCAGCGTCTGGAACACGCCGAGCAGTGTACGCACGTCAAGCGGGTGCAGGCCGATGGTCGGTTCATCGAAGATAAAGACGGCGTCGCTCTGCGTTTTGCCCATTTCGCTGGCAAGTTTCAGTCGCTGCGCTTCGCCGCCGGAAAGGCTCGGCGTTTCTTCGCCCAGCGTTAAATAGCCCAGCCCCAAATCCTGCAACACCTGCAAACGCTGGCGCACCAGTTTTAAATCCGCGCAGGCGGTAAGGGCGGTGGCAATGTCCATGTCCATCAAATCAGGCAGGGTGTAGGTTTTGCCTGCGTTATTGGTGTAGGCAACCTTGCCTGCGTCCTTGCCGTAGCGGCTGCCGCGGCAGTCCGGGCAGGGTATTTGCACGTCCGGCAAAAACTGCACGTCAAGGTTGATAACGCCGGTGCCGTCACAGGTGGGGCAGCGCAGCTTGCCGGTGTTGTACGAAAAGTCGCCTGCCTTAAAGCCCAGTTCTTTTGCAGCGGCGGTACGGGCAAAAATTTTGCGCAGATCGTCATGCACGTTGGCGTAGGTGGCAACGGTGGAGCGCACGTTAATGCCAATCGGCGTGGCGTCAATCAGTTTTACGTTTTTAATGCCGTCCGCTTCGGCAGTCAGCACGTGTTCCGGCAGTTTAGCGCCGTTTATGGCGGCAGTCAGCCCGGGTACAAGGCTTTCCAAAATCAGCGTGGTTTTGCCGCTGCCGCTGACGCCGGTTACAACCGTCAGCCTGCCTTTGGGTATGTCAACCTCCAGCGGTTTAACGGTGTGGATGGCGCCGGTGGCAAGATGGATGCGCCCTTCGCTGAACATTTCTTCTGCCGGTGTCTGCTGGCGCACATGTAAATCCGCCCCGGCAGATAAAAACGGGCCGATTCTGGAATTTTTGTCGGCGGCAATATCGCCGATAGTTCCTTCGGCAATGACGCGGCCGCCGTTTGCGCCTGCTTCCGGCCCCATTTCAATCAGCCAGTCCGCCGCTTTTAAAATTTGCGTGTCGTGGTCGACGAGCAGGACGGAGTTGCCGTCGGCGATTAAATCGTGCATAACGCCGGTGAGCCCGACGATGTTGGAGGGGTGCAGCCCGATGGAGGGCTCGTCCAGAACGTACAGCACGCCGGTGGTGCGGTTGCGCACGGCGCGGGCAAGCTGCATGCGCTGGCGTTCGCCGGTGGAGAGCGTGCTGCTGGCGCGGTCGAGCGTTAAGTAGCCCAGCCCTAAGTCCATCAGCCTTTTGGCGACGCTCTGGAACGATTCGCAAATGCTTTTGGCCATGGGGCGCATGGGTTCGGGCAGCGTTTCTGGCACGCCGTCCACCCATTTGATGAGTTCCGTCAAGGTCATTTGGCAGGCTTCGTCAAGCCCGATGCCGCGCAGCTTCGGCGCGCGTGCGGCGTCGCTTAAACGTGTGCCGTGGCAGTCGGGGCAAACATCCTGCTTCAAAAATTTTTCCACGCGCTTCATGCCTTTTTCGTCCTTAACTTTGGCCAGCGCGTTTTCCACGGTGTAAACCGCGTTGTAATAGGTAAAATCAAGTTCACCTGCCTGATTGCTGCTTTTGGCTTTATAAAAAATGTGCTTCTTTTCGGCAGGCCCGTTGTAAACAATGTCCTTTTCCTTATCCGTCAAATCACGGAAGGGTATGTTGGTGCGCACGCCCATAGCGCGGCACACGTCCGTCATCAGCGACCACATCAGCGAGTTCCACGGGGCAACTGCGCCTTCGTCGATGCTTAAGCTTTCGTCAGGCACCAGCGTGCTGCGGTCAACGGTACGCACCATGCCCGTACCGTCGCAGGTGCGGCATGCTCCCTGGCTGTTGAATGCCAGTTCTTCCGCACCGGGCGGCCAGAATTTAGCGCCGCACTCCGGGCAGGTTAACTGCTGCTCGGCAGCGACGGCGAGCGTCGGCGGCACATAATGCCCGTTGGGGCAGCGGTGGCTGGCAAGACGCGAGAATATCAGGCGCAGGCTGTTTAACAGCTCCGTGCCTGTGCCGAAGGTGCTGCGGATGCCGGGCACGCCGGGGCGTTGGTGCAATGCAAGCGCCGCCGGTACATACAGCACTTCGTCAACCTGTGCTTTGGCTGCCTGCGTCATGCGGCGGCGTGTGTAGGTGCTGAGCGCTTCCAGATAACGGCGTGAGCCTTCGGCGTACAGCACGCCCAGAGCCAGCGATGATTTGCCGCTGCCGGATACGCCCGCAATGCCGACGATTTTGTTCAGCGGCACATCTACGTTGACGTTTTTTAAATTGTGTACGCGCGCGCCGCGGATTTTAATTTTATCAACCATGGTAAGTTCCTCTTAAAGCAAAAGCGGCACATGGATTGCCATGAGCCGCCTGCCAATAAAATTATTTGTTAATCTGTCCGTCTACGCCTTTAACAAACCAGTCGATGGAGAGCAAATCCTTATCGGTAAGAGCCTGCCCTGCCGGTACGCGTTCTGCTCCGGTCTGGTCATACAGCGGGCCTGCAAAAACAACAAGTTTGCCGTCGATAATATTCTGTTTGGCAGCGTCAGCCAGTTTTTTGGTTTCATCCGATACGGCCGGGCCGTAAGGAGCGATATCGACAACTTTGTCTTTCATGCCGCCCCAGTAAGCGGAAGATTTCCAGGTGCCTGCCTGTACTTCTTTAATGGTTTTTTCATAGTAGGGGCCCCAGTTCCAGATGGCGGAAGTAAGGGAAGCCTTCGGTGCGTTGGCAGACATATCCACGTTGTAACCGATGCCGTACACGCCGCGTTCTTCAGCAGCCTGCTGCGGTCCGGGGGTGTTCTGGTGCTGGGCGATAACGTCCGCACCGGCGTCAATCAGCGTAAGC
>CASEGD010000055.1 GCA_949287345.1 uncultured Phascolarctobacterium sp.
GCACGCGAGCCGCCGAGTACGACAGCTTTGACAAAAGGCAGCTGCTTTAATTCATCGGTTACTTTTTGCAGGATTTTATTGACAGGCATAACTTCACCGCCTTTATAAATTGTTGTTAGTTATATTATAAATTACATTGACGGATTATAAAACAAAAAATCCCCGGTGTGTGCCGGGGATTTTTTACGTAATAAAGAGAAACAGCGCTTGCAGGGGATTAATGCAAGCGCCGCTCTCTAGGAAAGCTGTTTATGATGAATTTGATGGGAAGGGTTTAGCAAGTTCTCACTTGCTATGGTTTTATTATACACATAAATTGTGACAAACAAATAGACGGAATTTGAACAGTTTGTGAAAAAGCTGTTTTATTAAAAATATTTGTGGACTATGATAAGTTTAATCTTATTATTTTTTTTTGCCCTTACCTGTTTTGGCGGGCTGCGCAGCTTTTTTATCCTTAACGCCGCAGTAAATAAATGCGGCAAGCGCCAGTAAAAAGAAAATCAAACTCGTCGCCTGGGCGGATTTTAAACCGAACAAGAAGGGTTCAACGTAATCGCCGCGCAGCATTTCAAGCCCAAAGCGCACGGCGGAATAAAGCATAACGTACAGGCACATTACCTGCCCGCGTGCGTGCCCGCAGGCGCGGAAGATTAACAGCAGCGCAAAGATGACAACGTCAAGCTGGCCTTCCCACACTTCGGCGGGCCACAGCGGCTGGTCGCCGTAGGTTTTGTGCGCCAGCGTGCCAACGGGGTACAAAATGCCGAAGTTGCCGCCGGTAGGCGTGCCGAACGCGTCGCCGTTCAAAAGGTTGGCCATGCGCCCTACCGCCTGCCCGATGAGGATGGACGGCGTTACGATATCGGCAAAGGCAACCCAGTCGATGTTGTGCCGCTTGCAGTACCAGATGCCTGTCAGCACGCCTGCGATAATGCCGCCCTGCACCGCCATGCCGCCCTGCCACACAAAGGGTATCTCCAACAGATGGTGCTGGTAATAATCCCAGTCAAAAAAGAACACATCCCACAGGCGCGCGCCGATTAATCCGGCAAAGCCGCCGTAAATGCCGATATCAAGCACATGCTCATGCCAGCGTCCGTCCTGCTTTGCTAAAAAGTATGCCACGCCGGTCGCCAGAAAGATGCTCATACATAAAACCAATCCGTACATGCGGATGGGGAAGTCGCCGATATAAAAAAGATATTGATGCATAATTACCTCCTGCTTATAATAAAAGCGTTGCTATTATTGTAGCACATGTGAATTTAATTGGCTATGCGTAAATTCCTACAAAAAAAGTATGGAATTAATTTGGCGGCTGTGTTATAATGGTAACGCAATCAAAGCAAATCCCAAAGAAAGAAGGTTACTTACGTGTTAAAAATAGAGCATTTATCCGTGGCTGTCCGCGGACGCAAAATACTTAACGATATCAATTTACACATTAAACCGGGCGAAGTGCATGTGCTGTTCGGGCCTAACGGCACGGGCAAATCCACGCTTATCGGCGCGATTATGGGCTTTGACCGTTACGAAATTTTAGAAGGCAAAATTTATTTTAAAGGGCAGGATATCACTGACATGAGCTGCGACGAAAGGGCAAGGCTCGGCATCGGCGTGATGATTCAGCGCCCGCCGACGATCCGCGGGCTTTCGCTGCGTAAAATGGTGGAAATCTGCGGCGCAACGCCGGAAGAAACCGAAACGATGGCCAAGTGGATGGGCATGGATAATTTCCTCGACCGCAGTGTTAACGACGGCTTCAGCGGCGGCGAATTGAAACGCTGCGAGCTTTTGCAGTTGATGGCGCAGAGCCCTGACCTGCTGCTTTTAGACGAACCTGAAAGCGGCGTCGATTTGGAAAACATCGCCCTTGTGGGCAAGGCCGTAAATTATATTTTGCACACTGAGCCTTGCGGCGGCGCAGGCTGCGAAAGGCCGTGCTGCATTAAAAACCAGGGCTTTGAACACAACCCGCTGGAAAGCAGACGCAGCGGCCTGATTATTACTCATTCCGGGCACATTTTAAAATATGTTCCGGCAAGCCATGCGCATATCCTTTACGAAGGGCAGATGACCTGCGCGTGCGGCGACCCGCTGGACGTTTTGAACTGCATCGGCCAGGCCGGATACGAAACCTGCGTGAAACGCGGCAAATGTGAGGTGAAAAAATAATGGACAAGGAAAAACTGACTGCTGCCCTTGATAAAAAAGCCATGTATGGCAATGACATAGATTTGAACGCTTATAACGATACCAACGAGGCGCGCACCAAAAGTGTGGACGAGCTTTCGCAGGCGACGCGCGACCGTCTGGAATACGTCGGCATTGAAACCGGCGCGGCGGAGGAGGAAAACCGCAGTGCTAGCTTTGTGCAGCTTGATAACAACGCCGTTGAGGTAAAGGTTAAAAAGCAGACGCCGCTGAAACTGATGAGTACCGGCAAGGCTGCCGAAAAATATCCGGAGCTGGTGGAAAAATACTGGTGGAAGGCGGTTAAGCCCGATACCGACAAATACACCGCCAAAACTGCGCTGGAGCAGGAACAGGGTTATTTTATCCGCGTGCGCGCGGGGCAGAAAATTACCACGCCTTTGCAGGCCTGCATGTGCATCAGCCACGACCAGCAGCTGCAGCATGTACACAACGTCATCATTATTGAGGACGGCGCGGAGCTGAGCATTATTTCCGGCTGTACTTCCGCCCACGAGGTTGAAAGCGGCATGCACATCGGTATCAGCGAAATGTACATCGGCAAAAATGCCAAGCTGAGCTTTACCATGATTCACAGCTGGGGCGAAAACGTAATTGTGCGCCCGCGTACCGTGGCGCTGGTGGAAGAAGGCGGACAGTATATTTCCAACTATGTTTCCATCGAAAAGGCGAAGGACGTGCAGATGTACCCGACGGTGCATTTAAACGGCAGGGACGCCGTGGCGCGTTTGAACTCCATTCTGGTTGCGCCGGAAGGTTCGCACCTCGACATCGGCGGCAAGGTTATTTTAAACGCCGAAGGCTGCAAGGCTGAATCCATTACGCGCACCATCTCCACCGGCGGCGAGGTTATTAACCGCGGCTGCATGACCGGCAAGGTTGAAGGCATACGCGCTCACCTTGAATGTGACGGCCTGATGCTGAGCAACAAAGGTTATATTTACGCCATTCCGGAGCTGGACGCGCAGACCGGCAACGCCGAGATGAGCCACGAGGCTGCCGTCGGCCGTATTAACCCGGAAGAAATTGAGTACCTGATGGCGCGCGGCATGAGCGAGGACGACGCAACGGCGACGATTGTGCGCGGCTTCCTTAATGTCAACATCGAAGGTCTGCCAGACAGCCTTGCGAAAAAAATCGAAGCAACGCTCGATAGTTTTAAATATAATAAGGGTATGTAAGTTTAAACTTTTTATAACTGAATAAAAAAGAAAAAGCCTGTACCGTTTGGTGCAGGCTTTTTTCTATAATTCTTCAGTTTTAAAAGTATTATACCCTTCATAATTATAACTTGCGTCGATGCCTTTCATATAAACATCGCGGTCATTAATTTTATCCGTTAAGGCGGCTTTTAAAAGCAGTTTAATTTCGGTGTCTTTAATGGGGCTGCGTTCCATGGCTAACAGGTAATCTGTTTTATTCACGCTGTGCCAGTCCACAACTTTGCCAAGTTCCGTTTTTAAAATGTGGTCCAGCCAAATGCGCGTACTGCGCCCGTTGCCTTCGCGGAAGGGGTGGGCGATGTTCATCTCCACATATTTGGCAATAATTTCATCAAAGCTGCTTTGCGGCATTTTGCTGATGCTGTTTAACGCCTGCGGCAGATACAGCGCCGGTACAAAACGGAAGCTGCCTTTGGCGATGTTGACGGTGCGCATTTTACCGGCAAAAGCGTAAACATCTTCAAACAAATATTGATGAATGGCTGCCAGAGTTTCAAAAGTACCGGCAGGCAGAGTGTTTAAAAAGCCACTGCTGAAAAGCTGCAAAGCCTTTTGTTTGGTTATTTTTTCTTCGGCCAGAGCCAGTTCGGCAGAATTGGTAAGGCCAAGTTTGTTTTCCAAAGTCATGTTAAAACCCTCGTTATTGTTCAGATACTTTTATTATAATGGACGATTTGTTTAAAAGCAAACGGCACCAATTTCACAAATACTTTGCAAAATTAAATTTAGGTTGAGGGAAGGGCGGCGGCTAAAAGCGAATACAAAGGCTTCGGAAAGGGGTGCAGCCGGTGCAGCAATACAGGTGGAAGGCAGTTAACGGCGCAGGCAAAAGCTTCAGCGGTGTTTGTTCCGCGGCAAGCGAGGGCGAAGCGGCGGCTTTTGTGCGCAGCAACTACGGTTACTTAACCTTTTTGCAGCGCGAAAAAGCAAAAACAGCCTTTACCTTTGGCAAATGGCAAACCAAATGCAGGCTTACCGATGAAGAGCGGGCAGTGTTTTTCAGCCAGCTGGCGCTGATGTTAAACAGCGGCCTGCCGGTGCTGAAAGCACTATCTGTTTTGGAGGAACGCCTGCCGCAGAAAACGGCGCGTTTATGCCGTGAATTGCAGGACGGCCTGCAAAACGGCGAAAGCCTTGCCGGATGCGTGAATAACAGCCGGGCGGCGTGGGGCAGTCTGGCAGCGGCGGTAATAGCTGCCGGAGAAGCGGGCGGTATTTTGTGCGAAATGCTGGACGAACTGGCACAATACTATCAATTGCAGGCGCATATGAAGCGATTTATCAAAAATATTTCTTTGTATCCGCTCTTTCTGTTAACGGCTTCACTGGCGGTGGCGTTGGTATTTATTGTAAAAGTTCTGCCGCTTTTTGCGGATTTATACGTTTCGATGAACGCGGCTGTTCCGCCTTATTTAAACCTGCTGTTCGCATTGCAGGGCGCATTGGCGGATAACCTGCCTGCGTTTTTGCTGACGCTGCTTGCCGCTGTATTTTTGGCGGTGCGGCAGCGCGGGTGGATTATGCAGACGCTGTTTGCCGTTCCGTTTTTAAAAACGCAGAAACAGCTGTATCTGGAAATACGTTTTTGCAAAGTGCTGGCGCTTTTACTGCATGGCGGCATACTGCTGCCGCAGGCGGCGCAGATTGCCGGTGAGGCGTTGGGGGACGCCAAATTACGGCAGCAGGCGGAAAATTTCGCCGCCGATGTCCTGCGCGGCTTATCGCCTGTGGAGGCGGCGTTAAACGCGAGGCCGCTTTTTGGCAGTTTAAGTACGGAATTTATCGGCGTGGGGGCCGAAACCGGAAAACTGCCTGAACTTTTGGCGCGGGCAGCGGAACTTTTGCAAATCCGTTTTGACGATACGCTGAAAAAAATAAAGGTTGTGCTGGAGCCGCTGCTGCTGTTATTTGTGGCGGCATTTGTTTCGGCAATTATTCTGGCTGTTGCTGCACCGATGTTTTCCCTGTCAGGCGCGCTGCCTGAATATTGACAGGAAGGAAGATTTGTTTTGCTGAAAAATTTACGTGGAAACGCAGGCTTTACCCTGCTGGAAGTGCTGGCGGTTGTGGCGCTGCTGGGCATTTTGGGCGCCATGCTGATGCCTTCGCTGGACAGCGCGGCGGACCGTGCCAAAAACGCACGCCTTGAAAGTGATTTGGCGACGGTTGACAATGCCATTTTATTGTACAAGATGGACAAAGGCACCTGCCCCGACGCTTTGGCAGATTTGGTTGACGAATACATTGCCAAAGGCAAGGAATTTAAGGATGCTACCGGCACGGAACTGAGCTACACTCCGGCGGGCGACAAACTGAGCTATTCCCTGACGGGCAAAAATGCTGCCGGTGAAACCGTGACTTCTGACGGCAGCAGCAATGCTGAAGAATAAAGGCTTTGGGCTGATTGAAGTTTTGGCGGCGGCAGGGCTGTTGGCAGTTGCTGCTGCTTTTTTAGTGCCTGCGCTCGGCGGCGTGCAAAGTTATCTGTACAAAATGCAGGCGCAGCGTGCGGCGCGGCAAATGGCGGGCGATATTGCGGCGTTGCAGCAGTATTGTTTTTATGATGTATCCGGCAGAAGCCGTTTGGAAATGGATACCGACAAGGGCGGTTACCGTATTTACCACGGCAGGGATAAATTTCTTACACGCAGGTTCAGTGCGGACAGCGGGCTGTATTTTAACCAGCATTTCAACGCGCTGCAATTTTCGCAGGAGGGCGCGCCTTCGATTACCGTCAACTATATCATCAAGTGCCGCCACGATAAAAACATCAGCTATTGGCTGCAGGTGCAGCCTGTTACCGGAAGGGTTGTGTTTAAATGAAGGGCGGCAAAGGCTTTGTGTTGACTGAACTTTTGGTGTGCCTGGCTGCGGCGGGCGTTATCTGCGCAAGCGCGGTTGCGGCTTACAGCAGCGGCGTAAAACTGCTGGTGCAGCGCAATGAAGCGGTGGCGGCGTTTAATGCGGCAAGCGGCGCTTATGCGGATGAAGAACTGACGGCGCTGAGGCTTGCGGTTGAGCGGCAGGAAGTTTACTGCGAGGGGCTGGCGAAGCCCTTTTATTATGTAACGGTTAAAAATGCCGCCGGTAAAATTGTGGGCAGCGTGGTGACGGGCAGTGAATAACAAAGGCTACCTGCTGGCGGAAATGTGCATTGCCCTTGCCGTGGCGGCAGTTGCCGCCGTTATTATGTACAACGGGTTAAGCAGTTTTGCGCGCTCGTGGCAGAATGTGCAGAGCGATTTAATGCTGTACCGTGCCGCGCGTTACAGCCAGAGCTTTATTGAGCAGGAGCTGCTTTTACACGCCGTCAATGTAAAAATTACCGCAGGCAGCAATGATAAAATCGTCTGCAAGGAAGTGCGCGGCAACAGGCAGACTACTTTTTACCGCAGCAGCGGTTCGCTGGCACGCGAGATAAAATATAACTCGTCGCGCGGCGTTAACCCGCTTTCGCTTGCGGAAGTAACGCTGGAAAAACTGGACGCGGAACAAATTGCGGATGACAAAATAAAAGTAACCATGCAGCTGAAAGACAACGCGAGTGGGCGCAGCAAAAAATTTACGGAAGTTTATGTAATGGCAAATGGCAGTTTTTAGCAGAATTTTACGGGATAACCGCGGCGGCATCGGCGTGGCGGTGCTGGCAGGTGTGTTGTGCGTGGCGGCGTGCCTACGCAGCAGCGGCTTTTGCGCTGTCAGCTGCAATTTGCGGTGCAGGCTTTGGCCAGGGCAGATTTTATAGACAGCGCCGTACCGGCAGGCGGCTATAACTTGCTGCCGCAGAAGCTGTACCCCGGCGCCTATGATTTAACTGCCGCTATTAAAGCAGAAGAACAAAACGGCATTACGCGCTATACCATCAGCGCGGAAGCAGGCCGCGAAACTTTTGCCTTGCAGCAGCTTAAGCTGACGCTGCCGCCGGATATTATTGAACTTGGTAGCAGTTATACTCTGACCGCCGGTAAAAATATCAGTGGCGCGGAAAATCTGCTGGAAGGCATTGGCTATGCCGCAAACATGGGCAATATTTTGGACAGCCTTGACGTGAAAAATTACGCTGCTTTTAAGGAGCTGGACTTCCCAAGCAAAACGAGTTTTGAGGAGCTTGGCTTAAGCGGCGCGCTGTATTATGACGATGGCCATTACAGCAAAAGCATTGCCTCAACTTCCAAAAACATCAAGGGGCAGGGCTGCCTTGCGGCGATGATGAGCATTTTTATTGCCGACGGCACGAAGCTGCCGGATTTTTGTATTATCATCAGCGACGGGCAAATTGAAGTCGGCAAAAATGCTGTGCTGGGCAAAGCGCTGTTGATTGCCAAGGAAAATTTAACAATTAAAAGCGGAGCAAGCGTCAGCGGCATTGCTATGTGCGGCGGCAGTTTAACGCTTGAGGACGGCGCTGTTTTTACGCGCGATGAAACCGTTTTGCAGCCTTTTGTAACGGCGCTGCGGTTAAAGCAAAAATAAAAAATCCGCACGGCGTTCCATGCGGATTATAAAATATTTTATTTTACGGCAGGATGAGCTGCGGCGTAAAATTCTGCGTGTCGCAGCTGGTAAGTTTGTAGGTAACGCCGCGCGTTTCGCCTTCAAACACATTGGCGGCGTCCTGCCCGTGGATGTGCCCGAAAACGCAGTGCGTTACGCCGTATTTTGCAAAGAGCTCCGTAAAAACGGTAACTTCATCTGCTTTGTACAGCGGCGGGTAATGCAGGGCGGCAACAAATTTTGTGTAGCCTGCTTCTTTAGCAGCGGCAAGCGAAAGTTCCAGCCGTACGCCTTCGCGCTCGTAGATGTGCTTGTCGTCCTCGGTAAAATTATCGGACGACGGCAGCAGCCAGCCGCGCGAACCGCATACTGCCACATCGCCGCAGGCAAAAAAGTTGTTCTGCAAAAACATAAAATTATCTGCGGTAGCCTGCAGCATTTTTTTTAAGGAAGTCCACCAGTAATCGTGGTTGCCGCGCAAAATAATTTTGCGCCCCGGCAGGGCGGCAATGCGGTTTAAATCCTGCATGGCAGCGTCCAGCGACATTGCCCACGAGGTATCGCCGCAGATGATGACGGTGTCCTCCGGCGTAATCATATTCAGCCAGTTTTGGCGTATTTTTTCAAAATGGTTGGCCCACGCGTGGTTAAAAACCTCCATGGGTTTGGCAGGCGGCTCGCCCGAAAGGTGAAAGTCGCCGATGGCAAAAAGGCTCATGTTGTCTCCTTTTGGTAAAATCTTCTTTGATTGTATCATATTTTTTACACTTTGGCGATATTGCGCATACCGGCAGGCTTTAATAATTGACTTTAAAAGCTGTAAGCTATATAATTTTAAGGGTATTATATTCTAATTTAGCTTTATTGTGTGAGGTTGAAAAATATGATTCAAGAAAAGTATAATCCCCATGAGATTGAAGCCAAATGGCAGCAATACTGGGAAGACAACAAAACCTTTAAAACCGAAATGGACAGCAGCCGTCCGAAATCCTATGTGCTGGAGATGTTCCCGTATCCTTCCGGCAATCTGCACATGGGCCATGTGCGCAATTATTCCATCGGCGACGTGGTAGCGCGCTTCCGCACGATGAACGGCTACAACGTGCTGCATCCGATGGGCTGGGATTCCTTTGGCATGCCGGCAGAAAACGCCGCTATCAAACACGGCATTCCGCCTAAAAAATGGACGATGGAAAACATTGCCAACATGACGCGCCAGCAGAAACGCCTCGGACTTTCTTATGACTGGGACCGCGAAGTGACGACCTGCAAACCCGATTATTATAAATGGACGCAATGGTTCTTTGAACTGTTTTACAAACGCGGCCTGGCAGTTAAAAAGAAATCCGCCGTTAACTGGTGCAATACCTGCAACACGGTACTGGCCAACGAACAGGTTATCGACGGCAAATGCTGGCGCTGCGACCATGAAGTTGTAAAAAAAGACCTGGAACAGTGGTTCTTTAAAATTACCGATTACGCAGATGAACTGTTAAAAGACCTTGACCTTCTGGAAGGCTGGCCGGAGCGCGTTAAAACCATGCAGCGCAACTGGATTGGCCGCAGCGAAGGTTTGGAATTCAGCTTTGATTTCCCGGAAATCGGCGAGCGCATCCCCGTTTACACCACCCGCCCGGATACGATTTACGGCGTTACCTATGTAGTACTTGCCGCAGAACATCCGCTGGTTGAAAAACTGTGCGTGAACAATCCGAAAGCCGAAGAAATTAAAGCTTTCTGCGAACGCGTAAGAAACCAGAGCGATATTGAACGTACTTCCAGCGAATCTGAAAAAGAAGGCCTGTTTACCGGCTGCTACTGCATCCATCCGCTGACCGGCCGCAAAGTGCAGATCTGGATTACCAACTATGTACTTTACGATTACGGCACGGGCGCGGTTATGGGCGTACCTACCCATGATGCCCGCGACTGGATGTTCGCAGACAAATACGGCCTTGAGAAAATTGTTGTAATTAACCCCAGGGATAAAGAACTTAAATTAGAAGATATGACCGACGCCTATGAAGAAAAAGAAGGCGTGCTTGTAAATTCCGGCGAGTTCAGCGGTATGGAACTGCATGAAGGCATGGAAGCAATCAAGGACAAGATTGAAGCAATGGGCATCGGCCAGCGCCGTGTTAATTACCGCCTGCGCGACTGGTTAATCAGCCGCCAGCGTTATTGGGGCGCGCCGATTCCGGTTATTTACTGCCCGGACTGCGGCGAAGTGCTTGTGCCGGAAGACCAGCTGCCGGTTATGCTGCCGGAGGACGTTAAATTTGACGCCGGTGCCGTATCGCCGCTGGCAACTTCCGAAAGCTTCGTAAACTGCACCTGCCCGAAATGCGGCAAACCTGCCAAACGCGAAACCGATACCATGGACACCTTCCTGTGCTCCTCCTGGTACTATCTGCGTTATACCGACCCGAAAAACGCCGACGCTCCGTTCGGCAAGGCTAAAGTAAATTACTGGTCCCCTGTTGACCAGTACATCGGCGGCATCGAGCATGCAATCCTGCATTTGCTCTATTCCCGCTTCTTTATGAAAGTGCTGCACGACGCAGGGCTTGTAGATTACAAAGAACCGTTCACCAACCTGCTGACGCAGGGCATGGTTATCAAAGACGGCGCCAAAATGAGTAAATCCCTCGGCAATGTTGTTTCGCCGGAGGAAATCATCGGCAAGTACGGCGCTGATACCGCAAGGCTGTTCATTATGTTCGCCGCACCGCCCGAAAGGGAACTGGAGTGGAGCGATCAGGGCGTTGAAGGCTCGTTCCGCTTCCTCGGCAGGGTATGGCGTATCGTTTACCATTACCAGGATGTGCTGGCAGAAAAGGTTACGCAGTATAACCCGGCAGAACTGAGCGAAGCAGGCAAAAACCTGCGCCGCGTGCTGCACACCAGCATTAAAAAGGTAACGGACGACATCGAACAGCGCTTCAACTTCAACACCGCCATCAGCGCGATGATGGAACTGGTTAACGCTTTGTATGCTTATAAAGAAGTTGCCAAAGAGCCGCATGCTGGTTTGATTTACGAAACCGTTGCCAACCTGCTGAAACTGCTCTCGCCGTTTGTTCCGCACATTACGGAAGAATTGTGGCACGGCGTAATTTCCGAAGAAGGCAGCATCCACGAGGAAAAATGGCCGAAAGCTGACGCCGACGCGATGAAAGTGGACAGCATCGAAATCGCCTTGCAGGTTAACGGCAAACTGAGAGGCCGTCTGGTTGTGCCTGCCGATGCCGGTAAGGACGAACTGGAAAAACTGGCGCTTGCCGAACCTCACATTGCAGAAACCGTCGATACCGATAAAATCGTTAAAGTTGTCTGCGTGCCGGGCCGTCTGGTCAATATCGTAGTAAAACCGTAACAGGTTTATTTAACAAAACTCCCTGGGAATACCGGGGAGTTTTATTTTTTATAAGGAGTTGAACCGATGGCGCAGCTTAACAAAAAAATTATTGCCGTCGCCGTGGCGGTGGTGTTTTGCGTTTTGGCAAGCTTCTGGCCGCAGCAGCGGGAGGAAAACATGCTGGAGCTTGAACAGCAGGCAATGCAGACGGAAGAAGCAGCGGCAGAAGCAAAGATAACGGTGTATGTGAGCGGTGCGGTGGCGAAACCGGGACTGCATGAGATTGTGCCGGGCAGCCGCGCCGTTGACGCGATAGAAGCGGCGGGCGGCATGACGGAGGAAGCCAACAAAGACCGGGTGAACCTTGCCAAAATCTGTAAGGACGGCATGCAGGTAAATGTGCCGCGTTTAAGCGCGAAGGAACTGCGCAAACTGAAGCAGGCACAGAATGTTTATATTGCTGATAACGTAAACGCAGTTGACAACGCTGTGCAGCCTGTAAATTATGTGTCTGCTGTACAGCAGGATTACAGTGACGGCAAAATACGTTTGAACAGCGCGACGCTTGAAGAACTGGAAGAACTGCCGGGCGTGGGCGAAGTAACGGCGCAGCGCATTGTGGAATACCGCAATCTGCACGGCTTTAACAAAATTGAGGACATTATGAATGTGAAAGGCATCGGGCAGGCGAAGTTTAACAAAATGCGCCCGTACCTTGATTTATGAAAACATGGTTTTTAACAGCGGCAGGTGCGTTTGCCGCCGGTGATTATTTGGGCATTTTAACGCCGCAGTATTTATATTATTACTGCGCGGCGGCAGTTGTTTTTGCAGTTTTGCTGGCATTGGCTGCAAAGTTTAAGCCGCAGGGTTATGCCGTGGCAGTGTGCGGCGTGCTGCTTTTTGGCGCCTGCGGTCTGGCGGTGGGCAGCAGGGCGGTGCAGCCGGACGCAGCGGCGGTGGATAATTACCTTGGGCAAAAGGTAACTTTATACGGCAGTGCGGATTTGCTGAGCCTGAAACAGCGTGCTGACGGCGTTAGCTTTGTTATGGATTGCCGCGCTGTACAAAAGGAAAAGGGCAACCTGCAAAACGCCGGCGGCAAGGTGCGCGTATTTGCCATGGAAGCTACAACTCAGGAATTTAACAGCAGCAATGTTGCTGTCAGCGGCGAACTAAAAGCGGTACACGGTTTTGCCAACCCCGGCAGCTTTGACAGCGAAAGCTGGAATTTGCAGCAGGGCATTAAAGGGCGCATCAGCGTTAAAAAAGCTGCGCTGCAAATAAGTGATGAACAAAGCCTCAGCGATAAATTTTTCTTTTTTGCGCTTGGCCTGCGCGATAAAATTCGCAGTACCGTACCCGGTGAAGCAGGCGCGGTACTCTGCGGCATGGCGCTGGGCGGTTACGACGGTTTGAGCGAAGCAACGCGCGAGGCTTTTTCTGCCACCGGTCTGGCGCATATTTTATCGGTATCGGGTACGCACATGGCGTTAGTAGCTGGCTTTTTAATTTTAATTATCGGCAGGCGCGGCAGAATGCAGATTTGCACCGTGCTGGCGTTGCTATTTTTGTATGCGCTGCTGTGCGGCGGCAGTGCGCCGGTGTGGCGTTCCTTTTTGATGAGCGCCGTGGCACTGGCGGGCAGCGGCACCTACAAAAAAGTGCAGAGCGGCAATATTTTCTGCGCCGTTGCCATAGCGCTTTTGCTATACAATTCGCTGTGGCTGCTGGATGTTGGCTTTCAGCTTTCGTTTGCGGCAACCGGCGGGCTGATTTTTATTTACCCGCAGCTTAAAGAGCGGCTGGCATTTATTA
>CASEGD010000056.1 GCA_949287345.1 uncultured Phascolarctobacterium sp.
CATGCGCCGCAGGAAACGCAGGTATCTTCGTTAACATTTGCTTTGCCGTCCTCCATGGAAAGCGCGCCCGTCGGGCAGGTTGCCACGCAGGATTCGCAGCCGATGCACTGTTCTTTATCTATTTTAATTGCCATGTCATTTCACCTCAACGAGTAATAATATTTGCCTGAACGAGTTTTTCCAGCAGCATATCTACTGCTTTATCCGCGTCTTCTTCGGTAATGATTTCGCTTTCAACCTGCGGAACAGGCGGCGTAAATACTTTTCTTACCTTGGTCGGGGAACCGGACAGGCCAATCATGCTGGTGTCGATGCCAAGTTCTGCCGCCGTTTTAACGGGGATAACGGCTTTTCTTGCTTTCATTTTTCCTTTGATGCTGGCAAAGCGCGGTTCTTTTTCTGCTCTGGTAACGGTTACAAGGGCAGGAAGTTCAACGGCAAGGGTCTGGCTGGTGCTTTCATTTTCGCGTTCAACCAAAACTTTTTCGCCGTCCATAGTTACTTTCAATGCGCCGGTAACCTGCGGCATGCCGAGATGTTCCGCCATTTCCGGGCCAACCTGGGCGGTATCGCCGTCAACGGCTTGTTTGCCGCACAGCACAAGGTCAACATCGCCAAGGCTTTTTACAACGCCTGCCAGTGCAAAACTGGTTGCCAGCGTATCGCTGCCTGCCAAAGCGCGGTCGCTGACCAGAATTCCTTCGTCTGCGCCCATCGAAATTGCTTCTTTTAAAATTTCTTCAGCCTGCGGAGGCCCCATGGATACAACCGTTACCTTTGCACCGCTGGCGTCTTTTAAAATCAGCGCCGTTTCCAGTGCCTGACGGTCAAACGGGTTCATGATGTTCTGCACTCCGTCCCTGATAAGGGTGTTGGTTTCCGGATTAAGCTTTACTTCGGAAGTATCCGGAACCTGTTTAAGACATACTACGATATTCATAAGCGACCTCCCAGAATCTTTAATTACAAATTATTCATACTTATTATTTTACAGTGTTTAACGCCTGCTGGCAAGCCTTAACTTTTTATTGCAGACAGCCCGGCCCCAGCAGCGCGGTAATTTCCTTGTAAAAACCTTCGGCCCCGGCGTCAATCCAGAAGCAGCGGTCAGTTTTAATGGTTTTGCCGGAAGAAAGCAAATGCAGGTACAGCGGCGTGCTGCCGTGGTACATGGCAAAAATGCGGCGCATTTCTTTCTGCACTGCGCCCGTTTCCTTGTCCGGCGTAATTCTCAAATGAATATCCGCACCTGTTTCGTTAAGCTGGCGCACGGCAGTTGCCTGCAAGGATGCGCCGCGCTCGTCAACCTTCAAGCGCCCTTCTATCACAACTACGTTTTCCTTAACCAAAAAGCCCATATAATCATGGTACTGGCGCGCAAACACAACTACTTCCAGCCTGCCGCTGAAATCCTCCAGCGTTAAAACCGCCATCGTGTCGCCGCGCCTTGTGGTTCGCAGGCGCATTTCGCTGATAAGCCCCGCCACCTTAAAGAATTTGTCGCTGCTGGCTTCATCGGCTTCGTTTAATTTATACACCGGCGTATAGTTTGCCAGCGCACCGGCATACGCATCCAGCGGATGGCCGGTAACATAAAAGCCGACAATTTTCTTTTCGTTTTCCAAAAGCAGGCGTTTGGGCATTTCGTCAAGCTGCGGCAGTTTAATATCCTGCACTTCTTCAAACATATCGTCGCCAAACAAACCTAACTGCCCGCTGGCAGAATCCTTCTGGTACGCGCTGCCCAAATCGGAAGCCTGCTCGTAAACCGCAAGCAGCTGCGAGCGTTTAGCACCGAAGGAATCCATTGCGCCGCAGTAGATAAGGTTTTCAATAACGCGCTTGTTGATAAGGCGTGACGGTACGCGGCGGCAGAAATCCAGTATCGACGTAAAACGCCCGCCGCTTTCGCGCGCTTTGATAATAGCATCAATCGCCTGCTCGCCCACGCTTTTAATACCCGCCATGCCAAAGCGGATAGCGTTGCCTTTAACAGGCGAAAATTCCTTGCCGCTTTCGTTAACATCCGGCGGCAAAATTTTAATGCCCATGCGTTTGGTAACGCCCAGATACCAGCTCAATTTATCGTTGTCGTTCATAACGCTGCACAAAAATGCCGCCATAAACTGCGTCGGCCAGTGTTGTTTTAAATATGCCGTCTGGTAAGCAACCAGCGCATACGCTGCCGAGTGCGATTTATTAAAGCCATAACCCGCAAAATGCTGCAACAGCGCAAATATCTGCTTGCTGGTTTCTTCGTTGATGCCGTGGTTTTCACGCGCACCATCGATAAATTTCTGCTTCATGCTGTCCAGCTCTTTGGCTTTCTTTTTGCCCATTGCGCGGCGCAAAATATCGGCCTGGCCCAGCGTAAAGCCCGCCAGCACAGAGGTTATCTGCATAACCTGTTCCTGATACAGAATAACGCCGAAGGTATCTTTTAAAACAGGTTCCAGCAGCGGGTGCAGCATTTCAGCCGTGCGCGTGCCGTGCTTGCCTTCAATAAAATCTTCCACCATGCCGGTGCCTAACGGCCCGGGGCGATACAGAGCCACAAGTGGAATCAAATCGCTGAATTTTTCCGGTGCCAAATCCATAACCAGTTTGGTCATTCCCTCGGATTCCAGCTGGAACACGCACTGCGTATCGCCGTGCCGCAGCATGGCGCAGGTAGCGTCGTCGTCCAGCGGGATGTTTTCAATATCAACTTTTTCGCCGGTAGTTTCTTTTATATAGCGCACCGCATCGCCGATAACGGTCAAAGTCCTCAGCCCAAGCAAATCCATCTTGAGCAAGCCGAGGTTTTCAACCTTATCCTTGTCGTACTGCGTAATTACAAGACCTTCGTTTGATAGCTGCAAGGGCACGCAGTCAATCAAATCGCGCGGCGTAATTACCACGCCTGCTGCGTGCGTACCGCTGTTGCGCGGCATGCCTTCAACCTTTTTAGCAATGTCAATCAGGCGGCGCACTTTTTCGTCGCTGTCGTACAGCGCTTTAAAGTCGTTGCTGGTTTCCAGCGCCTTTTCCAGCGTAATGCCCAGCTCGCGCGGAATCATTTTGGCAACATTGTCCACAAAGCCGTAGGTATAATCCAGCGCGCGCCCTACATCACGCACGGCGGCACGTGCCTGCAAGGTACCAAAGGTAATAATCTGCGCCACGCGCTCCTTGCCGTAGCGTTTGATGATATAATCCAGCACACGCCCGCGGTTGACGTAGCAAAAATCGGTATCAATATCCGGCATGCTTACGCGTTCCGGGTTCAAAAAACGTTCAAAAAGCAAATCGTATTTAAGCGGGTCGATATTGGTAATGCCCAGCAGGTACGCCACAATGCTGCCCGCTGCACTGCCGCGCCCCGGTCCGACCGGGATATCGTTCTGGCGGCTGTAATTGATAAAATCCCATACAATCAAAAAGTAGCAGCTGTAACCCATGCGGTCGATAATATCAAGCTCGTAATCCAAACGCTGCATTACTTTTTCATCCGCATTGGGGTAACGCGCAGGCAAACCCTGCATGCACAGGCTGCGCAGGTATTCAGTGGCGTTGGCAAACTCCTCCGGTATCGGAAACTCCGGCAGCAGCAAATGCCCAAACTCCAGCGTCACATTGCAGCGTTCCGCAATTTTAACGGTATTCTCCAACGCCTCCGGGCAATCGGCAAAGCGTTCTGCCATTTCGTCATAGCTTTTTAAATAAAACTGGTCGTTAGCAAACTTCATGCGCTTGGGGTCGTCCACCGTGCTCGCCGTCTGGATGCACAGCAAAACATCCTGCGCCTCGGCGTCCTCGCGCATAACGTAATGCAGGTCGTTGGTCGCCACAAGGCCGACGCCGAACTTCTGCGCCATGCGTTTTAATTCACGGTCAACAATGCGTTCTATTCCTGCGCCGCACGTTCCGCGCCGTCGATATCGCGCTGCAAAATTTTTACCGGCACTTCGCCTGCCACGCACGCACTCAGGCAAATCAGCCCTTCGCTGTACTTACGCAGAATATCCTTATCAATACGCGGCTTGTAATAAAAGCCTTCCAAATGCCCCAGCGAAACCAGCTTCATCAAATTGTGGTAGCCGGTGTTGTTCTCCGCCAGCAAAATCAAATGGTAAATGCCGCCGCGCTGGCTGCGGTCAAACCGCGATTCCGTTATATAAACCTCGCAGCCTATTATCGGCTTAATGCCGCACCGTA
Source organism: uncultured Phascolarctobacterium sp. (assembly GCA_949287345.1). GTDB lineage: Bacteria > Bacillota > Negativicutes > Acidaminococcales > Acidaminococcaceae > Fusicatenibacter_A. Next base: position 4,198 of record CASEGD010000056.1, read on the forward strand.
CATAACGCCGTGGTCGGTAATGGCAATGCTGTCCATGCCAAGCTCTTTGGCGCGCGCCAGCAGCAAATCTATTTTAGAAGCACCGTCCAGCAGGCTGTACTGCGTGTGGACGTGCAGATGTGTAAATTTTCCGGACATATGCTTCTCCTTAAAATTTTATTTTTTGCCGTGCAGCAGGTTGTAACCGATGGACGGCACCAGAAACAGCAGATTGAAAAACAGGCTGACAAACAATGTATATGGCGATGTCGGGAACATAAAATGCCAGATACAACCCGAAACAACGCCGCCCAGCATGGAAAGCAGCCCTGCGATTTTGCCGACTTTGCCTTTAAAAAAGATAACCGCCGTCATCGGCAGGAACACGCCAGCCCCGCGCAGAGCCATCGAAAGATAGTTCCATTGCAGCACGGAAGAATCCAGATGCGAATGGATGAACACCAGCGCCAGAAGCGTAACGGCAAGCACCGTCAGCTTGTTAATCCACATCAGCTTTTTGCTGTCGTGCACCTTCAGCACTGCGCCGAAAATATCGCGGCTGAACAGCGTACCAACACCCAGCGCCAGACCGGCGATTGAACCGACGCACGAAAGCACAAGCGCAGCCAGCCCCGCTCCCCCCAGCCAGTCCGGCAGGTAATTGCACATAAAATACGGCAGCGTTTCAATGCTGTTCAGTTCCGGGTGGTGCAGCTTGATAAACATGCCGATAATTACGGATGGCAGCCCGACCGGTATGGCAATGCACGCCGCTAAAAAACAGCCCATAGCAGCAACTTTGCTGTTACGCGCCGAAAACAGCGCCTGCACATAACTCTGCGTTGAGATAACACCGACAATCATCGAAAACAAATTGAACAGCGCGTGGTCTGCGCCAATGCCGAACAAACTGAACCACGGCAGCTCCGGAAACGATTGGTGCATGCCGCTCAGGCCGCCCATATCGTTAAACGCCAAAAAGCCGCCGACAAATACAGTCGCAAAAATCAGGCAAATTTTAAATAATCCGGCCATGCCGCTGCTGTTAATACCGCCAAAAAACACAAAACCCGTAACCAGCAGCACCACAATAACGGCAGAAGGCAAAAAATCAAGATGCAGCACGCCACCTATTAAATGCACGGAACTGAGCGAACTGGAAACAATGCTGAAAAAAATGCCCAGCGATGCGGCGACACTTGCCAAAGGCCCTGCTGCCGGCCCGAAGTTGATAACAAGGTACTCCGATATCGTCGTTAATCCGCTTTTGCGCAAAGGCCGCGCGTAAAAAGCAGCCATAATTAAAAAGCCGATGCCGCTGCCCATGGTAAACCACCACGCACCAAGACCAAAGGTAAAACCGCCCTGCGCCGTGCCGATAGTAGCTGCACCGCCGATAATGGTGGCAACGATGGAACCGGCAACCATAATAACGCCAGCACTGCGCCCGCCGACATCAAAATCATCGGCCGATTTAACGCGGCGCGACGAATAAATGCCGCTGCCAAGCACAATGGCCAGCGTCAGTACCAGGCTGGCAATATGTGTAAAAGAAAGCTCCATAACCTCACCTTAATTCCCGCAAACTAAAGCATAACCTTATAATGCTTATATTGCCGAAAGTAAAAATCATATTTAATAATTCGCTGTAAAAAAACAATTTCCTGCAAAAATCTTTAAAGCTCTCTATGTTCAGTTTTTTACAATAACAGCTTTTAATTTTACACTTTTGGTGGATTTTAACAAAATTTATTAAAAAACGCTTGCGTTTTGTGCTTTGTAATTGTACAATTATACCAACACATTTTAGTGTACATTTATTCACTGATAAAACACAAAAGCTGTTTTATTCGATGAAGGCCAATGAGGGGGTTTTTAAATGAAATTTATCAGCAAAAGAAAAACAGCGGCGCTGCTTGCCGGTGCAATTTTGGCAGTGGGAGCGCTTACAGGAGGATGCAGCGGCAACGAAGCTGACGCCAATGTTATCAGGATTGGCGTAGTCAGCGAAATGACCGGCGCCAATGCAACTTACGGCAACTCTATCGTTAACGGCATTCAACTGGCGGTTAAGGAACAAAACGCCAAAGGCGGCATTTTAAATAAACAGATAGAAATTATCGTCGCCGATGACAAATCCGAACCGGCAGAAGCTGCCAACGCCATGTCCAAACTCATCAATCAGGACAATGTTAAAGCAACTATGGGCATCTTCCCAAGCTCTAATGCTATCGCAGCCGCCAATGTCAGCGAAGCTTCCAAAATTCCGTTTCTCGCCATTGGCGCAACCAACCCCAAAGTCACCGTTAATGATGACAACAGCGTTAAACCGCATACCTTCCGCGTGTGCTTTATCGACCCGTTCCAAGGCACAGTCGGCGCAAACTTTGTGTATAACGAGCTGGGTGCAAAACGCGCCGCTATTTACATAGATAACAGCTCTGACTACGCCAAAGGGCTAGCCGCTGCGTTTAAAGAAGCTTACACCGCTAACGGCGGCAACGTCATCATCGAAGAATCCTATCTGCAAAAGGACACTGATTTTAAAGCCGTACTCACTAAAATTAAATCGGCTCAGCCGGATGCCATATATGTACCCGGTTATTACGAAGAAGTCGGCAAAATTATCAAACAAGCGCGTGAACTTGGCATGAACATGCCCATAATCGGCGGCGACGGCTGGGATAGCCCCAAACTTGCCGAAATAGCAGGCAACGCTGCCTTAAACAACACCTATTTCACCAACCATTACAGCGTTGATTCCAAAGACGCCGCCTCGCAGACTTTTGTTGAAAACTACAACAAAGCCTACGGGCAAAACCCGGACGCCTGCGCAGTATTAGGATATGACGGTGCCAACCTTATGATGCAGAGCATAGCTAAAGCCGGTGCTTACGATGCAAACAAAATCACGGAAGTTCTGTCCGCAACCAAAGATTTTAACGCCGTTACCGGCAAAACCTCGCTTAACGCTACGCACGACGCCGTTAAAAGCGCCGTTATCCTTGAATATAAAGACGGCAAACAAACCTACCGCGCAACCGTCAACCCATAATTCCATACTAAAAAAGAGTGCCTGCGCGCACTCTTTTTCTTTGCCCAAAACAGATATTTGCTGTATAATAAGCAGGTAAAATTTTTTGTAATGGAGCAATCATGACCGAACGTAACCGAACAATAGACAAACTGCGCGGCATCTGCATGCTGGGCGTCCTTGGCATCCACACCGGCTCGCTGGCGCTGATGTGCGCCTCACCCAACCCGCATTTATATATGCTGCTAGAGATTCTCTCACGTTACAGCGTACCCGCCTTCTTTTTTATATCAGGCTACGGGCTGTTTTGCCATTATAAACCCGGCACGGAGCTTAACTACCGCGAATTTATCAAAAAGCGCTTTCAAAGCAGCGGCGTACCTTATTTAAGCTGGTCGCTGTTTTATATGGTATATTTTACCACCGTCGTACCCGGCTGCATACCGTGGTTTTCACCGCTCGGTCTGCTGCACATCCTCTTTTGGGGGCTGGCCTGCTACCACCTGTATTTTATGATAATCCTTTTGTGGTTCTATGCCTTCTTCCCGCTGTTCCAAAAACTGATGGCGTTCATGCAGCGTATCGGTTTAAAAACCGGCTTTGCTTTGCTGTTTATACTGCAAATGCTGTTTAACTACTGGACTATGCACCCCGGCATTACGGCACAGCAGCTGCCCTTTGTTTTACAGGACTTCTTCACCTACCGCTTAAACTACCTGCCGCTGCACTACTTATTCATCTTTATGCTCGGGGGCCTTGCGGCGATAAAAGAAAAAGAATTCTTCCGGACTGTAACGGCCAATTTTAAAACTGTAACGGCGCTGTACCTGCTATCTGTTGCCTTTATCGGCGGCAGCTATTACTGGTATTATTACAAGCACGGCTATGATTTAATCAGCCTGACCAACACCTTTCAGCAGCTCAGCCCGCAGGGATTTTTCTACACCATTGCTTCAATCCTGTTTTTCTGCGCTGTATTCGGCGGGCAAAAAACAAGCAATTATTTTACCAAAGCCGTTGATTTCATCTCGGACAACTCTATGCTGGTTTACTTCTGCCATCCCTTCTGGCTCAGCATGATTGACAGAACCAGCCATCATTTCGGCATTGTTATGACAACCAAACGAGTCATAGTGGCATATATTTTGTTACTCATCATTTCACTCATAACAAGCGTTATCCTTACAAAGCTATCAAAATATTCCGCTCCGCTGCGTTATTTGCTGACGGGCAAGAAATGAAATACTAAAGTTAAACCCATACCGAATTACTACAATTAGTAAACGGTATGGATTATTTTTATGGCTGTTTGCGGTAAGCAAGCGGCGTCATGCCCGTTTTAGCCTTAAAAAACTTGCCAAAGTGGCTGCTTTGCTGAAAACCGACATTCAGGGCAATATCGCCGACAGGCTCATCAGTCTGCCGCAAAAGCGCCGCGGCTTTAGCAAGGCGCAGCTCAATCAAATACTGGTAAGGCGTCATCTGCATACTCTTTTTAAAACAACGCAGGCACTCCGCCCTGCTAACGCTGGCACAAGCAGCAATGTCATCAAGCGTAATATTTTCCGCATAATGCGTTTCAATGTAATCCAAAAACAGGCGCATACGTTTGTAAAACTGCTGCTCCTGCTTCATTGGCGCCAGTTCAATATTTTTGCAAAGCTCCAGCCAGAAGCCCGCTAAATTTAAAAGCACCTCATAAGTATAAAACTGCGGCTTCTTTCCGCTCTGTTCCAGCGCCATCAAATTGCGCAAATAATCAAGCGTATGCTGCTGCCAGCCTGCACCGTTTAAGTGGTACAGCGGCAATCCGGCACGCCCCGATAAATAATCTACCGCATCGCGCGCCGGGCTGCCCGTATAAAATCCTAAAAAGTAATCCGGAAACAAAAAATTGTAGTAATGGCAGCTGCCTTCATAACTTATAAAATGCACCACATATTTGTTAATAAAAATGCCCTCGCCATCGCGGATAATGACCTCGTCATCAAGCGTTTTTACAGATAACTCGCCGTGAATGACATAAATCAGCTGAATATCCTCATGCCAATGCATAACGCGGAAGCCTTTGTTAACCGGAAACAATTTACCGTCGCAGCCTTCCAGCACCAGATACGGAAAATCCGTCGCACTGTTTAAATTAACCGAATTAATATATTCTTCTTTTTGCATAAAATCACCAAGTTTGAAGATTTTATTATATTTTTAAGCAATTTTATAATATTATTAACGCTAACTCTCTGATAAAATTATATTAACAAGAACGGCAGCTGTCAAATGGTTTATAAATTTATCAGGAGGCAACAAAATGAAAAGCTCAAAATATTACAGTTACTTAATGTCACTCGGGCATTTCTGCTCCGACATCAACCAAGGAGCCTTATCGGCAATTCTGCCGTTTTTAATCGCAGCTTATCACTATAACTATTCAACTGCCGCTCTGCTCGTCATGGCAGCCAACATCACTGGCTCTATCGTACAGCCGCTTTTTGGCCAGCTAGCCGACAAAAAGAACCTGCCCTGGCTGATTGGCGTAGGCCTGCTTTTAGCAGGCGGCGGCATGGCGTTTACCGGTTTTACGGACGATTTTCACCTGTTATGCGCAGCCGTTATTGTCAGCGGCATCGGCATCGCCATGTTTCACCCGCAGGCTGCAAGGCTTGTCAATAAAGCATCAACAGCTCAAAATAAAGGGCAAAATACCAGTATATTTGCTTTTGGCGGCACAATGGGCTTTACTTTTGGCCCTATCATTGCAACATCAGCCATAGTATGGTTTGGGCTGCAAGGTACGGTAGTTTTCATGGTCCCGGCAATACTCATCTTCGCAGTTCTATTAATTTTTAATTCTCAGCTAAAACAACTCGGCAGCATTACACTAAATAAAGCCGGCAACGCCTCCGCCCATGCGGATGATAACTGGCCTGCTTTTTACAAACTTACTGCTGTCATTTTCAGCCGCTCCATTTTGTATTATGGATTTAATACATTTTTAGCATTGTATTTTATTGATAAATTCAAGGTCAGCGAAGCACAAGGCACGCTGATTTTAAGTATATTCTATGCAGCAGGAGCAGCCAGTACATTATTTGGCGGCTTTTTAGGAGATAAATACGGCTACACAGCTGTTGTCAAAACAAGCTTCGCAGTTTTACTGCCGTCAATTTTACTGTTAACTATTATTAACAACATCTATCTTGCAGTTTTAATCATGTTGCCTATCAGTGCCGCGCTAAATATTTCTTACAGTCCACAGGTTGTTTTAGGGCAGCAATACCTGCCAAATCGTGTCGGCCTTGCTTCCGGCGTAACGCTCGGCCTTGCCGTAAGCGTCGGCGGTATCTTTACGCCGCTCCTCGGGCAGCTCGCTGATACACATAACTTGTTATCGGTAATTTACGCACTCGCAGGAATTGCAGTAATACCCACGTTAGTATCACGGCTTTTACCGGCAGTAAAATAAGGAAATATAAGAGATAAAGGTATGTGCTGTAAGGCGAAATTAAAGTTTGCAAATTTTGCTCATTATTCAATCGCAAAATTTGCATAGCTTCGCTGTCACAATTATTAACTTCGCCTACTACTCGTTAATAATTGGCGACTCAGCCCAAACTGCGGCGGCAATATTTAAGGCAATAAGCTTCGGGAGTCCGGCCGCGCAGCCCGGACGGAATCGGAGGAGCCGCAGCATTTTTGCCGAGCCGTAACAGTACATGCCTTTTTCTGTTTTACAATAATGAAGGCAGCTATCTATACACGCGTCATATGCTCCTTGTTCGGTCGCATATTGTGCGAAAGCTCGCTGGCACGTTTATTGCCTTTGCCTTACGGCTTGCCACTAAACGGCGACTCGCTTGCGCTGTGCGGGCTGTGCCACACGCGCTGAAGCGCTAGGTGGCTCATGCCTCCCGGCCATCCCGTCCGGATAGATTTCTGTTAGATA
>CASEGD010000057.1 GCA_949287345.1 uncultured Phascolarctobacterium sp.
CTGGTCATAGTAGCCTGCGTGGATGCCGTAGCTGCCCGGGGTATCCGCTTCAGCGCCCTTCCATGCCAGGTCTGCCCACCAGCCGTCTTTACCGGCGTTCTCATATTCTTTATCGCCGCGCATATATTCGGCAGCAAGGGTAAAATCACCAAAGCCGTAGCTTGCGCCGACGTTCCAAATCTCTTTATCCATGTTGGAATTGGTTTTAAAATAACCAACGTAAGCGTCAACGTCGCCCAGCGCTGCTTCCAAAGTGCCGATGTAAATTCTGTCGTCGCTGTCCAGCAAATTGGTTTCGTCAACTTCTACGCTGTCGTAAGCCTTGCCCGCTGCCGCGGATACTTTAATCTTGTCGCCGTAAGATACTTTCGCCATATCCATGTTGGCATCAAGGATATTGCCGGTGAAGGTTACTTCGTTGTAACGGCCTGCCACAACGTCCAGCCCGCCGACGCGTCCTTCTACATAAGCACGGGCAAAGTCGATTTTGTCATCGCCGGTGTCGTTGGTAAAGTCCTGATTGTTTTCAAACATACCGGTGTAAGCCCAGTCCTCGTTAATCTGGCCGTTTACCCACAGACGTGAACGCAAAAGCCCTTCGTGTCCGTTTACATCGCCGTCCACATCACGGTAGGATGCGCGTACTTCGCCGGTAATTTTTACGTTGTCGGCTTTCTTTTCAAGGTTTGCTACACGCACGCCGAGGCTGTCCAGTTCGTCAGCAAATTCAGCAGCCAGCTTGTCAACATCAGCGCCTTTCGCCATTGCTTTGGCAACAATCTGCGCCATTTCGTAGCGGGTCATCAGCTTATCGCCGCCGTAAGTGCCGTCGGGGTAACCGTCAACCACGCCTTCTGCCGCTAATTTGTTAACAGCGTCATAAGCCCAGTGCCCTGCCGGCACATCGCTGAACGGGTTTGCAGCATAAGCGCCGGCAGTTACGCCCAGCGCCATAGCCATTGCCAAAACTAAAGATTTTTTCATTTTACACGCCTCCAGAATGGATATATTTTTATCCCTGCGGCACGCCTGTAAAGTTTTCGTGTTGCCTTTACCGCATACTGCCGGGGATATGGCTTAATATGCGTCAAGGCCGCCGCGTCCACCGCCGACAACCCTTACGCTATCGACATTAAACGCAGCCTTAATTACCGGCAGCCAGCGGCTTACCAGCGCTGTTCGCAATTTTTCATGCCCTGCTAAAATCAGCATGGAGCTGCCGCTTAAATTTACATTTTCCAGCGGATTAATATATTTATCAAATACAGCTTCACCCATTGCCGTTTTTAAACGTACCAGCCCGTCAAGCAGTTCCGGCTTTTCAAAAGCGGCGCGGATTTCAAATTTTTCAAACCGTTCTGTTTTTACACTGGGATTTTCAGCATGCACAAATTCTTCGTCAAGCTTGCTGCCGTAACCCAAAAAATCTTCTGCCATAATAACAACCTCCTTTAATAATGAATCAGTACTTTAAACAGCACGCATTACAAGGCTGCGGTTGCTGTGCCGATAAAGCATTCCGGCACTAAAATGGCATACAAAAACCGCTCCGAAAAATATGGAACGGCAAAAAGCTATAATCCGGCCTTAAGGCCGATGTTAGTTTTTACCCGTCTCCCGCAGGTTAAGCTGCAATGCTTATATACAATAACTTGCTGGCTTAGGCTTTGCCCTTACAGCGGCGGGACCGCACCGGATTTGCACCGGTTAACATTACTGTACATGCTGTATTAGGTTATGGCTTTATTTTAGCACCGATTACTAATAAAGTAAAGTATTATTTGTATTATTTTCTTAATTAAAATTTATACCACATACTCGTATAGGGATACTTTCACTTAAATTTAACCGCAAAATTTCCATACCCCTGCCCGTATTGACAAGGCTGTTTTTTGCGGCTACACTATCGTTAGAAGCTGTTTTTAACGCAATTTTTATTTTGCAGGAGCTTAAAATGAAAGCTTTATCCGGCAAGAAAACCAAAGACTTAACTCATGGCCCGATTGCCAAGCCGCTGTTCTGGTTCTCGCTGCCGCTGTTTGCGGGCAGCCTTATCCAGCAGCTGTACAGCACCGTAGATTTAATCTTCGTCGGGCAAAACCTCGGCAAAGACGCTGCCGCAGCAGTCGGCGCCAGCACGTTTATCATTATAATCATCATCGGCTTTTTTATCGGCCTGTCCGTCGGCATCGGCGTTATAGCCGCACGTGAATTTGCCCGCGGCGAATTTGACGAACTGCACCGCGTGGTTCACTGCACAGCAGGCCTTACAATTGCCTTTTCAGTAATATTTACCATACTTGGTATCTGGCTTGCGCCGACCGTGCTGGAATGGATGAACACGCCGCCCGAAATTATGCACTGGGGCACGGTTTACATCCGCGTCTTTCTGCTCAGCTTGTTTTCCATCGTCAGCTATAATGTGGGCAGCGGCATTTTAAGGGCGCTGGGCAATTCGCTTTCGCCGATGATTTACCAGCTTATCGGCGGCATCGCCAACGTCATCGGCAACTTTTTGTTTGTGTATTACTGGAACTTCGGCATTACCGGTTCCGCCATGGCAACGGTTGTTTCGCAGACTCTGGCGGCATGGCTTGTCATCCGCCACCTGTGCACTATGGACGAGCGTTACCGCCTGCGTTTCAAACAAATCTGCATCGACTGGCCGCTGGCGCGTGAGATTTTCCGCATCGGCATACCTGCGGCGATACAGACAACGGTTATTACGCTGTCTAACATAGTTGTGCAGACCAATATCAACGGGCTCGGCGTTAACAGCATTACCGCTTACGCCGCTTATTTTAAAATTGAAAACGTCATTTACCTGCCGATAATGGCTATCGGGCAGGCGTGTTCCACCTTCGTCAGCCAGAACGTCGGCGTCGGCAAAATTATGCGCAGCAAGCGCGGTACGACTATTTCCATTTACTTCGGTCTTGCCGTTACCGCAGTTACTATCTGCGCAGTACTGTACCTTGCTGATTTTGCCTTCGGGCTGTTTACAAGCGATAAGGACGTTATCGCCATCGGCAGCAGCATTGCCTTTGTCATCATGCCGTTTTACTTTCTGTACGTTTTCCTCGAAGTGCTGGCATCCGCCATCCGCGGCAGCGGCAGTACTTTGCCGACGATGTTTATTATTTTGCTGAATATGTGCGTTATCCGCATTTGCGTGCTGAAGCTGATTATGTACTTTAACCCTACCCCCGACGGCGTGGCGTGGGTGTACCCCATTACATGGGTGTTTACCGTTGCCAGCCTGTACTGGTATTACAAAAGCGAACGCTGGAACCCGGTTAAAATTCTGGCAAAACCTGACATGTCGCAATAAAAAATTAAGACTGTACCCGTTAAGGTGCAGCCTTTTAAGTATGTGTTTATTTTTCTTGCCACAAATACCACACAGCCAGCGAACGCCACGGACGCCAGTGTTCCGTAAGCTCTAAAATCTGTTTGCGCTTCGGCATGGCACTTAAATTAAAAATCTCTTTCACACGCTTCTGAAAGATAAAATCCGCCGTCGGCGCAATATCCGTGCGGCACAAAGCCAAAAGCAAAAACATTTCCGCCGTCCACTGGCCCAGCCCTTTAATCTGCGTAAGCTGCTTGGTTATTTCGGCGTCGGTCATGCTGTCAAACTTGTCCATGGTAACTTTGCCGGTTAAAACAGCGTCGGCAAAGCCTTTTAAGTAAATTACCTTTTGCTGCATAATTCCGCACGCGCACAGTGCCTCATCGCTGGCAGCGGCAATCGCCTCAGGCGTGATGGGTGTACCAACGGTTTCTTCCAGCTTTTTAACCATTGCCAGGCTGACATCCGGTGGAAGCTGCTGGGAGATAATGCCGGTTAAAAGCGTGCCGAAATATTTTTGCGGCGCTTCGGGCTGCAAAGTGCAGACGCCATATTTGTCAATAAAGGGAATAAGCTCGGGCGCGTTTTCGCGCAGGTGTTGGCTGCCAAGAGCCCAATCCGGGGCTGTAAGCATAGGGAAACCTCCTGTATGATGAATGCTGTTAATTATAAAACCTTAAAAAATATTATACCATAAAAACGCCGAAAATTAAGGGGTTTGACAAGTTTTTAAAATAAAGCGCACCAATTTAACAAAATTTTATAAAAAGGCTTGCGCTAACGTGATTTTTATGGTAATATTTATATCTGTCAGGACACTGACATGAGGCCCGGTGGTTCAGTTGGTTAGAATGCCGCCCTGTCACGGCGGAGGTCGTGGGTTCGAGTCCCATCCGGGTCGCCAATGCGGAAATAGCTCAGTGGTAGAGCACCTCCTTGCCAAGGAGGGGGTCGCGAGTTCGAATCTCGTTTTCCGCTCCATTTTTTTAGGGGTATAGCTCAACTGGTAGAGTAGCGGTCTCCAAAACCGTTGGTTGTGGGTTCGATTCCTACTGCCCCTGCCACGCAAATATGGCGCAGATTTTAATCTGCGTCTTTTTTGTTTTTATAACATTTTCTCCCCTACTTACATCAAAAGCCCTGCGGTACTTTGTACCACAGGGCTTTGTTTATTGTATGCTTTTTCTCAATACCCTAAGTTTTCGCCGACGATGATTACTTTAATTCTTGCTTCTTTGGCGTTCATCAGGCTGCCTTTGCGGGTGGTTAAAATAAAGTTGCAAATGCTGTCGGGCGCAACGCAGTCATAGCAGTGCCCGCCCGTTTTGCACGGCGGGTTAAAGTTGGCAAAGCGCTGTACGTTAATCGGCGCGGCGTAATTGCGTGCGCGTGCCACAGCATCCTCATAGCTTTTTACAATTTTGTTGATGCCGGCAATAACAACAACGTGCTTGGGGCCAAACACCATTGCCGCCACGCGGTTGCCGGTGCCGTCGATGTTCACCATCACGCCGTCCTCGCTCATGGCGTTGGTGCTCATAAAAAAGGTGTCGCAGGTCAGCGCCTTACGCAGCAGCCCCATACGTTCTTCAGGGCTTTTTGCCGTGTCGCGGTCGATGACATTATACCCCTGCGTCCTTAAAACGTCCAGCAGGCCCATTTCCTCCAGCGTCATGCCGCCGCCCCACGATACGCACTGCTCCTTGTCAATAAAGCTCAGTGCCTTTGCCAGCGCTTCTTCCTTCGTCGGGCAGTAATAAGCCTCAAAAGCACGGCGCTCCAAATTTTTCACTACGCGCTGCGCCAAAACCTCTGTACGCAGCTCAAACGGTGTTTTTGCCATAATTATCCCTCCCTGCGCAAAATTACTGCTGTATTAATCTACCAGCTCGCCGATGTAAACCTCGTCCTCGCCGTCAATTTCGTTAAGCACAACTTCAATGGTTTCCTTCTGCGAAGTCGGCACGTTTTTGCCAACATAGTCCGCACGGATAGGCAGTTCCTTGTGCCCACGGTCAACCAGCACTGCCAGCTGAATGGTTTTGGGGCGGCCCATGTCGATAACGGCGTCCAGTGCGGCGCGGATGGTACGGCCGGTGTACAAAACGTCATCCACCAGAATAACGTGCTTGCCGCTCAAATCAAAATTGATATCGGTGCCATGCACCACGGGGTTGTAGCCCAGCGTGGAAAGGTCGTCGCGGTACAGCGTAATATCCAGCATGCCCACAGTCATTTCGCAGTTTTCAATGCTGCCCACTTCCGCCGCAATGCGCTGCGCCAAAGGCACGCCGCGTGTGCGGATGCCAACGATAACAACATCTTCAACGCCTTTGTTTTTTTCGATAATCTCGTGTGCGATACGGACCAGCGCCCTGCGGATAGCGTCGCTGTCCATAATTACGTTTTTCTTAACAATATTGCTCATTGTTTTCACCCCAAATTTAAAATTGACCGTTATGCAAACGGGTAATTATTTTATGCATATCCTCCGGCAGCGGCGCTTCAAACTTCATTCGCTCGCCCGTGCGCGGATGCGTAAACTCCAAAGTGTGCGAATGCAGTGCCTGCCCTTTAATGGCAAACGGCGTTTTCATCGGCGAATATTTTGGGTCGCCCACCAGCGGATAGCCTAAATATTCCATATGCACGCGGATTTGGTGCGTACGCCCTGTGCGCAGTTTGCAGCGCACCAGCGTATATTTGCCGAAGCGCTCCAGCACCTCGTAATCGGTAATCGCCTCGCGCCCGCCTTCTTTAACCACCGCCATTTTTTTGCGGTCGTTCTTATCGCGGGCAATCTGCGTTTCAATCGTGCCGCTGTCGGTTTTAATGTTGCCGCGCACCACGGCAAGGTAAGTGCGCACCGCCGTTTTGCTCTGTATCTGCTGCGAAAGCGCAATATGCGCCGCGTCGTTTTTGGCAACAATCATAATGCCGCTGGTGTCCTTATCCAGCCGGTGCACAATGCCCGGGCGGATAGCGCTGTTAATGCCGGAAAGATTTTTGCAGTGGTACAAAAGCGCGTTAACCAGCGTGCCGGTATAGTTGCCCGGCGCCGGGTGCACAACCATGCCGCGCGCCTTGTTCAGCACAACAACATCGTCATCCTCATAAATTATGTCCAGCGGGATGTCCTCCGGCACGGCTTCAATCGGTTCCGGTTCGGGGATATCGACGGTATAAACCTCGCCCGCGCGCACTTTGTAGTTAGCTTTCAGCACCTTGTCGCCGCGTTTAACGCGCCCTTCCTCCAAAAGCTTTTGCATGTTGCTGCGCGATACGCCAAGCTTCGCCGCCAGGCACACGTCAATCCTTGCGCCCGCGTCCTCCGCATCGGCGGTTACAACTTCTAAGCCCGCTTCAATTCCGTCTTCAGTAAATTCCATATTATCAGTCCAACTCCAATACAAATTGCAATATCTGCTATGTTAAAAATCGGCCACACGCGGAAATCACGGTCGATGAGGTTGCCAACAGCGCCGCCCAAAAACAGGCCCGCGCCGCATTTAACCTCCCACGGCGATGCCAGAATCTCCTTGCGCGCCCAGATGATGAGCCCGATAACCGCCACGGCAATGCCGATAAAAAACAGGCGGCTGTGCGCAAACATACCAAACGCCGCGCCCGGGTTTAAAATATACGTTAAATGAAAAATTCCTTCAATAACGGGGATGCTCTGCCCCAGCGCCATGTTTTCCACCACAATGTACTTGGAAAACTGGTCCGCAATTACTACCAGAAGCGGCAGCACAAAAAGCCACATAGTTTCACCTTTACTGTTTATTTATACATATATTTATTATAAACTACCTTGTAATTATTTTCAATCGGCGTAAAATACAAAAGCCCGCTGTCATAGCGGCAGCGGGCTGTAAGTTTTAAATCAGAATATGATTTTGTTAGCGATAACGAGACGCTGAATCTGGTTGGTGCCTTCGTAAATCTGCATAATTTTAGCGTCGCGCATCATTTTTTCAACCGGATATTCGCGGCTGTAACCGTAACCGCCCATAATCTGTACGGCGTTGGTGGTTACTTCCATAGCAGTATCGGCTGCGTAGCATTTTGCCATAGCGGCTTCCTTGCTGAATTCCATGCCCTGGTCGCGCATCCAGCAGGCTTTGTAAACCAGCATGCGGGCAGCTTCAACGCGCATTGCCATGTCGGCAATCATGCTCTGAATCATCTGGAAGGACGCAATCGGCTGGCCAAACTGTTTGCGTTCTTTGGAATATTTAACTGCGCAGTCAAGTGCAGCCTGTGCCAAACCTACGGAAACAGCGCCGACAAACGGGCGTGCGTTGTCAAGGGTATTCATCGCAATGCGGAAGCCCTCGCCTTCGCGGCCAACGCGGTTAGCTTCGGGGATTACAACGTCCTGCAAAATCAGTTCGCAGGTATTGGACGGGCGGATGCCCATTTTGTCTTCTTTTTTGCCAACGGTAAAGCCCGGGGTGCCTTTCGGTACAATAAACGCGGTTAAACCGCGGATACCGCCGGTTTTGCGGGTATTGGCAAATACCAGATAAGTATCGGCAATGCCGCCGTTGGTGATGAATGCTTTAGCGCCGTTAAGGGTGTAGGTGCCTGCTTCCTTATCCTTTACTGCGGAAGTGGAAACAGCGCCTGCATCGGAGCCTGCGCCCGGTTCGGTCAGTGCAAAGGCAGCCAGCTTGCCTTCGTTAAGAAGGTCGCAGTGTGCCTGTTTCTGTTCTTCGGTACCGGCCAGCAAAATCGGATAGGACGCAAGAGAGTTTGCAGCGATAGAAGTAGCAACACCTGCGCAGCCTTTGCCGAGTTCTTCGTAAATAAGGGCTACGGTTACACTGTCAAGGCCCATTCCGCCGTATTCTTCGGGAACACAGACATTTAAAAGGCCCATGTCGGCAGCTTTTTCCATCAAGCCTTCTCTGGCATGGTTTTCTCTGTCCATTTCAGCAGCGTAAGGGGTAATTTCTTTGGCAACAAAATCCCTTACCATCTCCTGTAATTCAAGTTGTTCTTCTGTTAAAGCAAAATCCATTTTGTCCTCCTTATGTTAAAAGCTGTGGCTTTTTTTGACATTACACTTTCAGTATTGTATCACAATTTTGCCTTTAACTCAACTGCTTTTAACAAAGTTATCTAAATTTTTGCTAAAATTT